>JAICKT010000576.1 GCA_025927795.1 Parafilimonas sp.
ATGAATCAAGGTCATTGTCATCCTCGTATTATAAATGCGTTGATTGAACAGGCGCAAAAACTTACACTAACCTCGCGTGCATTTTATAATAATTTATTGGGCGAATATGAAAAATTTATTACCGAATATTTTGGTTATGATAAAGTGCTCCCGATGAATACCGGCGTTGAAGCTGTTGAAACCGCCATCAAACTTTGCCGGCGTTGGGGTTATGATAAAAAGGGAATCAATGATGGCGAAGCAAAAATAATTGTGTGTGAAAATAATTTTCATGGAAGAACAAGTACAGTAATTTCTTTCAGCACAGATCCGCAATCGTATAATGGTTTTGGTCCTTATATGCCGGGTTTTGTTATTGTTCCATATAATGATATTGAAGCTTTGCAAAAAGCGATGGAAGATAAAAATGTTGCAGGCTTTTTGGTTGAGCCAATACAAGGTGAAGCAGGTGTTGTTGTGCCCGATGATGGTTATCTTTCAAAAGCAAAACAATTATGCGAAGCGTATAATGTTTTATTTATTGCTGATGAAATTCAAACAGGTTTGTCGAGAACAGGAAAGATGCTTGCCTGCGATTATGAAAATGTGCGTGCAGATATTTTAATTCTTGGCAAAGCATTAAGCGGCGGCACCTTGCCCGTTTCTGCTGTGCTTGCAGATGATGAAATTATGCTGAATATAAAACCAGGTGAACATGGTTCAACATATGGCGGCAATCCTTTGGCTTGTGCTGTTGCAATTGAATCTTTAAAAGTTTTGAAAGAAGAAAATATGTCTGATAATGCTGAGAAGATGGGTGCATTATTTAGAAGTGAATTACAAAATCTTAATTCGCCGCTCATATCTGTTGTGCGTGGCAAAGGTTTGTTGAATGCAATTGTCATCAATCATGCGAATAAAGATGCAGCATGGGAACTCTGTTTAAATTTAAAAGAAAACGGTTTGCTCGCAAAACCAACACATGGAGATAAAATCCGTTTAGCGCCGCCATTAATCATCACACAAAAACAAATAATGGAATGTGTTGAAATTATTGATGAGTCTTTGAAGGAATTAGGAGATTAAATAGAAGGTAAGAAGAGAGGCTCAAAAAGGTAAATAGTTCGTAGAGTAAATAAATAAGGTACAAAAGGTTTTTATTTTTTCTTGAAGTTTAAAAGGCAAGAAAAAACAGAACCAATTCCACGTCATTTCTGACGTAGGAGAAATCTCCACATCCTTTAATTGAATTAAATTATAGAGATGTCTAGTTCCTCGACATGACGAACAGAGAGCAATTATTATTTCTTATCTTTTAAAGAATGAAAGACTTATTCCGAACTGTGTTTTTCAATATTGATTTTTTTTATTTAAATAATCAGCACAAACGTTCCCGCAATAATTAATAATGCACCGATGGCAGTTTGCCAGCTTAATGCTTCTTTTAAAAAGATAACAGATAAAACAATCGTTAATGCAACGCTTAGTTTATCAACCGGTGCAACCTGCGAAACTTTTCCTATCTGCAATGCTTTAAAATAAAACAACCACGATAAACCTGTTGCGCAACCAGACAACACAAGAAATATCCAGTTTTGTTTATTAAAGTTTTGCAGTGATGGAATTACACCTTTGTATAAAGCAATGCCCCACACAAGAATTAATATAACTACTGTGCGAATGGCAGTGGCTAAATCAGAATCAATATTTTTTACACCAACCTTTGCAAAGATGGCTGTTAAAGATGCAAAGAGCGCAGAAAGCAAAGCGTATATCCACCACATAATTTTTTAATAAAGATATGCCGTGCTTATTAATCATTTTTCAATTGCACACTTACACCTTTTCTTAAAGTGTTATGAATTTCTGCAACTGTATCAACATATCTAATCAGCGCATCAATTTGTTCCTGTGAGCTATTTAATGATTCAACATGAACATAATAATTTATGTTTGAACCAGGCTCACCTTCTTTTCCAAATTCCCCTGAAACATTTACTTCAACTGAATTTATTTCCATGTTTCTTCGCACAGCTTCGCGATAAACATCATTACAAAAACATGTTGCTAAAGCAAGAAATAATAATTCACCTCCATTTACAGAAGAGCCATTGCCTTCATTTTTCGCAGGGATAAAAACTTTCTTTTCGTTGTTATTGGTTGA
>JAICKT010000542.1 GCA_025927795.1 Parafilimonas sp.
AAAGATTGGGAAGCGAAAATGGCGCCGTTCAAAGGCGCAAAAATTATTGCATATCATAATGAGTGGGTTTATTTTGAAAAACGCTTTGGATTAGAAATCGTTGATTTCATGGAACCAAAGCCCGGCATTCCGCCAACGCCATCGCAATTGGTAAAAGTTATTAATGAAGTAAAATCAAACAACATTAAAGTAATAATTACATCACCATATTTTTCAACATCATCTTCTGATGTGGTAGCAAAACAAACCGGTGTGAAAGTTTTAACGCTGGCTACTTCAACGGGCGCATTTTCAACAGTAAAAAATTATTTTGATGTGTTTGATTACGATATAAATCTTTTAACGGCAGCACTTAAATAATAACCTCACCCCAACCCCTCTCCAAAGGAGAGGGGCAAGAAAACAATAACATTAATTCAAAAAAATATAGTTCATGTTTGATATGTTTCAATTGCCATTTATGGTTCAGGCTTTTACAGCCGCAATTATTACAGGTATTTTATTATCATATCTTGGTGTGCACGTAGTTGGCCGGGGAATTGTTTTTGTTGATTTGGCGCTGGGGCAAATTTCTTCGATGGGTGTTGCGTTTGCTGCTTTTATTGGAACAGGATTAACTTCTATCCCGCTTATTTTTACATTGGTTGGCGCGCTGCTTATGTCGTTTATAAATATTCGCGATAAACGTTTAAAGCAGGAAGCGATCATTGGTATTTTATACGCATTTGCGTCGTCGCTAACAGTATTGCTGATTTCAAAAACACCACATGGCGATTCAGATATTCAGGAAGTTTTATTTGGAAATATTTTATCTGTAAGCTGGCAGCAAATTGCAACGTTAGGAATTGTGTTTGGTGCAATTGCTTTAATGCATCTTATATTTTATAAAAAGTTTTTCGCATTAACAGAATCATTTGAAAACGGAGAAAATCATCTTGTAGGCATCTTTAATATCTGGAATTTTCTTTTCTATATTTCAATTGGTTTGGCAATAGTTTTTGCGGTAAAAATTAACGGCGTAATACCTGTTTTTTCTTATTTAATTATTCCGGCTGTATCAGCAATTTTAATTTCAAAAAATAAAATTACTGTAATCATCATCGCATTTATTATAAGTATTGTTGCCAGCTTTTTCGGACTGAATTTTTCGTTTCACTACGACTTTCCGGCAGGTTCTTCTATCGTTGCTATACTCGGAATAATTTTTATTCTTGCCGCTATTTATAATATAATAAAGAGTGTCGGCAAAAAATCAACAGCGCAACCACATTCCCGTCATTAATTATGCATTTGTTTAAGTAATGTTATTGGGTGAACATAACAGGTGCAGGAAGTGTACATTTACAGAAAAATAATCAAATGCAATTTTGTTCCGTAGATGTAGTGAATGACATTTCATCTGAACAATTTAAAAAAGAATATTATAACCAAAACAAGCCTGTAGTATTACGTAATCTTTCAAAACAATGGCCGGCTTATACAAAATGGACGTGGGAATATTTAAAACAAGTTGCCGGCAGTAAAAGCATACCTATTTATAATAACATAAAAAGCGATGCTTACACGCCTATCAACAAAGCAGATGACTATACAACTTTTGGTGAGTACGTTGATATGATAAGTAAAGGCCCGGCTGAATGGCGGATTTTTTTCTTCAATATTTTTGCGCATGCACCGCAATTAAAAGAAGATTTTACGTGGCCTTCAGATTATGTAAAAGGGTTTTTAAAAAGCATGCCCTCTATGTTTGCGGGCGGCAAAGGTTCTATAACACACATGCATTTTGATATTGATCTTCCCAACCTTATTCATACGCAATTTATAGGAAGAAAAAGAGTTCTATTATTTCCTAATGAAGAGCAACATAAACTTTACCGTAAGCCTTTTGAAGTACTAAGTCTTGCAGATTTTAGTAATTATTACGATACTGCAAAAACGAAAGTAGATACAGTAAAATTTCCTGCACTTGAATTAGCGAAAGGTTATGATGTAATACTTGAACATGGTGATACGTTATTCATGCCCAGCGGATTTTGGCATCACATGGAATATCTTGAAAGCGGTTTTGCCATGAGTTTGCGCGCATGGAATAAAACGCTTATGGGAAAAATAAATGGCGGATGGAATGTAATAGGCATGCGCAATATTGATAACTTAATGAAAAAAACAATGCCCCAAAAATGGTATAACTGGAAACAAAAAAAGATTTACCAGGCAGCAAACAGGGAAATAACTTTAATAAATACCCTTTAAAGCATTTATATTATTCATTTGTATTACTCTGTTTTGTAACGGTTGAATTGTTATTGTTTAAAATCAGGTATAACAATTGTATTTATTCCTGATAATTTAAACTAAATACAATGTCAAAAATTACAACACCGCTTTTATTTTTATTAATTGCAATATTATTAAGCTCATGCCAGGCAATCGGAAATATTTTTAGTGCCGGAGTTTGGGTTGGCTTAACAATAGCAGTTATAGTTATTATTATTCTGGTGGT
>JAICKT010000499.1 GCA_025927795.1 Parafilimonas sp.
ACACCATTCTGCAAAAGCGGCTGTATAATTTTTCGTAACGCGGAACAATATTATGCAGATCAAATTTTAAAGCTTGTGCTTTTGCATTTTTGCGAAACTGTGCTAACAAATCTTCATGCGATAATAAATTAATTGCACAAGCGCTCATAGTTTCTACATCGCCAACAGCAGCAGTATAACCGGTTTCTCCGTTAATATTTATTTCAGGCAAGCCACCGGCATCTGAACTTATAACAGGAACATTTGCAGCCATCGCTTCCATTGCAGCAAGACCAAAACTTTCATATTCACTTGGCAGTAAAAACAAATCAGATACAAGCAAAATTTCTTCTATTTGCTCCTGCTTTCCAAGGAAACGCACATCATCCTGAACCTGCAGTTGCCTCGCAAGATCTTCCATAGCACGCCGTTCAGGTCCATCGCCTACAAGTAAAAGCTTTGAAGGAATTTTCTCATGCACATTTGCAAAAATTTTTATTACATCATCCACGCGTTTTATTTTTCTAAAGTTAGAAGCATGAATAAGAATTTTTTCATCATGAGGAGCAATTACTTTTCTAAAAGCATCAATTGGTTTTTTGTAACGGCTATTATCAACAAAATTTTCTATTACTTCAATATCTTTTGAAATACTGAATGAGCGATATGTTTCATCTTTTAAATTTTGAGAAACCGCTGTTATTGCATCGCTTTCATTAATAGAAAAGGTTACAACAGGTTCATAAGTTTTATCTCTGCCTACTAAAGTAATATCTGTACCATGCAGCGTAGTAATAACCGGGATATTTCTGCCTTTTTTTAGAACTATCTGCTTGGCCATATATGCAGCGGATGCATGCGGAATAGCATAGTGCACATGCAGCAAATCAAGATTGTGATTGAGAATTACATCAACCATTGTGCTGGCAAGCGCAAGTTCGTAAGGCGGATAATCAAACAACGGATACGTTGGTACACTTACTTCATGATAAAAAATGTTTGCGCTAAAAATATTTAACCTAACCGGCTGCTGATAAGTTATAAAATGAACATGATGACCTTTGTCAGCAAGCGCTTTTCCAAGTTCCGTAGCCAATACGCCGCTGCCACCATACGTAGGATAACAAACAATACCTATTCTCATGCAATCTTATTTTAAACAAAGTAACAATGTAATGCAATATTAGTTGAACCGTTTATAAAGATTGATTTATATGTAACGAAAGTTTTAGCCTATATGAATACGCTAATGCAGCAAATAAAATTATTGCAGTTTAACTGTTGTAGTTTTAACGAAGCAAATAAAGAGAAAAAAACCAACTAATCGTAAGTGTTAAATAATATGTTTCCTTTAAACAGTTTTTGTTTTATGCAAAGGATTACTTCCACTTGTAGTTGACGATGATAAAAAAGCAGTTTCGGTTATAATGTTTTCTGTTGTTACGCCAGATGCATCAGTTTCTTCTTCGATAATAGCAATTAGAATTTTTACTTTTTTACTTTTTATTGCCGGCGGATTATCAATGATAAAATTTCCGTTTTCATCAAATTCGGCAAATCTTTCTATAGTTTCCATAATGGTTTGTTTCAGTGAATATACAAATTTTTGAATACTTGTTTGTTAACAAAAAAATTATTTTCGCGCTCTAAGTTTACCGGAATGAAAAAAATATTAATTGCATTATTTGTGTTTCCATTATTTGCTGCTTCGCAAAACACTGTTGAGGATTCTCTCTTCATACATAAAATTGCGGTGAATATTTTATCAGGCGATGCTGCTTATAATAACCTTCATTACCTCACAAAAAATATTGGCGGCAGACTATCTGGTTCATCTCAAATGTATTTGGCGGAGCAATGGGGCGCACAAATTATGAAAGATGCTGGTGCGGATAATGTAATAATGCAGGAGTGTATGGTTCCGCATTGGGTGCGTGGCGGTACAGACAATGCAACGATAATTTATAAAGATAAAAATAGTAATCAGCAAAAGTATGCTCTGCACATACTGGCGCTGGGCAATTCGGTTGGCACTGGTTTTAGCGGGTTACATGCACCTTTAATGCGTGTAAATAATTTTGATGATCTCGAAGCAAAGAAAGATGAATTGAAAGGCAAAATTATTTTTTATAATTGCCCGTTTGATGATACATTGATTAACACATTTTTGGCGTATGGTAAAAATGTTATTTATCGTACAAGCGGTGCTGACCGTGCAGCAAAATATAGTGCGGTTGGTGTAATTGTGCGCAGCATGTCGAACAGCCCTGGTAATTACCCGCATACAGGCTCTTTACGTTATAACGATTCAACTAAAAAAATTCCCGCTGCTGCACTTGGTTTGGATGATGTAAAAAAACTGGATAGTTTATTTGATGAAAATATTCCGGTCGCATGTTCACTGTTCACGTACGGCAGAATGCTGCCAGATACGATTGCGCATAATGTAATTGGCAAATTAAAAGGAACTGAACATCCTGAACAAATAATAACTGTTGGCGGACATTTGGATAGCTGGGATCCTGCAGAAGGTGCAAACGATGATGGCACCGGCATTGTACAAACTATAGAAGTGTTGCGGGTTCTAAAAGCATTAAACTATCAGCCGAAACATACAATACAATTTGTGCTTTTTGCAAACGAAGAAAACGGAACACGCGGTGCAAAAATGTACGCTGATGAAGCAAAGCGTAATAATGAACAACACATATTTGCGCTGGAAAGTGATGCTGGCGGATTTACACCCAGAGGATTTTCATTAGCTGCTTCTGACAACGTAATTAATAAACTGGATAGCTGGTTGCCCTTGTTTAAACCGTATGGTGTAACTGACTTCGTAAATGAAGGTGCGGGTACTGACGTTTCTCCTTTACATGCTTTATTAAGTACACCTGTTGCAGAGCTCCGCCCTGATAGCCAGCGTTACTTTGATGTGCATCATGCGCCTAATGATGTACTGGAAAATGTAAACATCAGAGAGTTGAAATTAGG
>JAICKT010000315.1 GCA_025927795.1 Parafilimonas sp.
AATTCCCCAATAAAAAATTATTGCGCTGCTGCTGCGCTCCTGTTTCAAAATCCTTTTTGCTGCACGTTCATCATTCAGCAATTTTAAATAGGTAAAATACACATCCGTATTGCTTATAATAATATCTGCAAATAAGTTTTCCTTATTTACAACGATACCTTTTGCCTGGTTTTCAAATTCAATTATTCTTTCAACTTCAGTATTAAATTTAAACTGCACACCTTTTTTTTCTGCAAGTTTATATAACGCATTTACAATTGCAATCATTCCGCCTTCAGGATAAAACACACCTTCATTAAATTCAATATGCGGAATTACTTTAAGCATTGCCGGCGCTTTATACGGATTGCTGCCGCTGTATGTTGCATACCGGTTAAACAATTGTATTGTATGTGGCTTTAAAAATCGTTTTGTATTTGCCTTATGAAATGTTGTAAAAAGATAAGAGCGTTTTGTATGCAATAGTGCGTTTGCAATTCTTGTTCTTCTTAAGGTTGACCTTTTGTGTAATGAATGATTCAAAAAAATGTTGCCGATATGCTCATAAATTTTTCCTGATTCATCTAAATAAGAAATAACGTTTTGTTTTGGTTCGCCGGTTTTTTCGTAAAGCTCTTCAGCAAATTTTTCTTTATCTGTGTAAGCATTAATTATTGTTCCATCTTCATAAAAATATTTGCATGCAATTTTTAAAGGCTGGTATTTAAAATAAGCATGAATATCTTCATCCGCAAGCTTAAATAATTCTTCAATATTTTCCGGCTGAACAAATAAACTTGGTCCGGTATCAAATGTGTAACCATCTTTTTTAAGCACATTAATTTTTCCGCCGGGATAATTATTCTTTTCGAAAATAGTAACATCATAATTGTTTACTGCCAAACGTATAGCTGTTGCAATACCGGCAATGCCCGAACCAATAATATACGCCTTTAATTTGTGTGACATGAAACTTTAAATGTTCGCATTCATTTCAGCTAAAGATTTTTGTACAAGCGGAAATGCGATCTTAAACCATTCAGTAAATTTTTGTGGATGCGATTGAATTGCAGATTGAATTTCATCAGCAGAACGGTAACAAAAATCTTTAACCTCTGCAGTATTTAGATTTATTTGTCCGTTATAAATGCCTGAAAAAACATGATCGAATTCATACTCGGTTAAACCGTTCTCAAAATCTGCTTTATACGTAAAATCAAATATTTTTTCGAGACTTGTTTTAAAACCTAACTCTTCTTTTAATCTTCTTATTGCCGCCGCTTCTGTTGATTCATTTGGTTTTGGATGGCTGCAACATGCGTTCGTCCATAAACCGCCGCTGTGATATTTATTAAGTGCTCTTTGTTGCAAAAGCATTTCCTTTTTGTTGTTAAAAATAAATACGCTAAAAGCTCTGTGCAATTTTCCTTCGCGATGTGCCTGCATCTTTTCCATAACCCCAACCTGCTCATCCTGTTCATTCACTAATATTACCTGTTCCATTTCTTAAAAATAAGAGTTTTAAAGCCATTGTAATTATAAGTTTTAAGGCTAATGTTATCTTATTAAAACACTTGTTCCTTTTAAAAAAATATTTTTACCTGTGTCGCGGTCTTTATAACTAAGCATCCACACGTAAGTGCCTGATGCCTGCGGTTTCCCATCAATTTTTCCATCCCATTTTTTTGTCCAGTTTGTTGTTTCAAAGATCATTTGCCCATATCGATTATATATTCTGAATTCGAGGTTATCCGCTTTATATGCATTCAACGGATAAAGAAAATCATTAAGCCCGTCTCCATTTGGTGTGAAAGCTGTTGGCACTGTTATATAACAATTATACAAAACCTGAATTCTTGTTTCTGCCGTATCAAAACAATTGATATCATTTTTTATAATTAAAGCAACAGGATAGTATCTTCCATCTCGCTCAGTTATTGAAGCATATTTTTTTGGCGGCGGATTTTGTTGCGTACTCGTTGTTCCATCACCAAATATCCAGTACCAGCTTACAATTTTTCCCGTGCTCGAATCAGTATAAACTGCAGCATCTTGGGGACATAAAATTGAAGGTGACATTATAAAACGTGCGGTTAACTGATTATCTAAAAGAATATCTGCAGATGCAGAATCAGAACAAACACCATTACTGCAGTTTAACGAAATATGTTTACTCCCATAATCTTTAAATAAAAAAATAGAATCTTCGGCAGTACTTACTCCATCTACATCAAAAGTCCAGTTCCATTCATTCACGTGATCTTTTCCATCATGCGCATAAAGCAAAGTATCATATACACAACCTAAACCAACCCGGTAAGCAAAATCTGCAGAAACCGTATCTGCAGTAGTAAATGCAATAGTTGAACCTGGCGGCGTTTCCTGTGCGCATTCATCAAGCAGTGTATTGCCATCACTTCCTTTTTGTAAAGTGATATTGTATGAACCGGCAGTTAGAACCGGGCGATTCAATACAACATCAATAATATTTGTAACACCATTAACGCAGGAAACGCCAAAAGCCTTTTGAACAGATACAGGTGCAGTTCCCGGTATAATGAAATCGCTTCCATCTGCAGCAACAGAGCTGCATTCTATTGCATTTCTAAAAACAAGTTGTAATGTATCCGGCGAACACGTTATTGCACTTAAACTATCCATTGGCGTTGGCAATAGCGGGGTGATAGTAAAGGGAATACTGTCAAATTCCGGAATATCATTATCACAGTTATCAATTAATGTACTGCTATCACTTCCTTTTTGTATTATGAGCGAATAGTTGCCAGGCGCTAATCCTTTGTCAAGATTGATTACTACGGAATCCATATCAAAACTTGCACTACAATTTCCGCCTGCTGCAGATATTACTTTAGCTGTAGCTGGTGATATATAAAAATCACTTCCATTTAAAGCAAGGCTGCTGCATTTAACGCGCTTGTTCAATTTTAAATAAAGAGTTTGCGCATTGCATTTAGCAATTGCTGTTTGCATTGCAGGTTTAAGCGGATCTGTTATGCTTCCCGTACCACCACCAAAAGAAAGCGAATAACCGCTTTGATTATCGCCTGAAAAGTGACTTATTAATAAAAGATATTTATGCCCTTCCGCAATAGCAGGCATTGCGCTGAAAGTGGTTTGATTTGCTAAGGGATTTGATGCACATTCAATTTTAGAACTGCCTCCGGCTTTTGCACCTGTTATACCATAAGTACCACTCCAGTTGCCTGTTACAATAAGTGAAGGATTTGTATATATTTCGTTCGGGTCGTGGCCGGTTACATCAAACAATTGCCAGTCATAATCATCGCCTAAATTTTTAGGTGTAATTAAAAATCCTAAAGTGCCTGAAGTATAACAAGTGAAAGAATACCAAAAAGGATTAAGGTCACCATAAGCCGCGCCATCACCAGTGCAACCAGGTACCATAAGAGGTGTGCCACCGCATGCAGGAACAGATTGTTGATTAAATACAGTAATGCCGCATACGGGAAATGCCGTGGAAGGATTTTGCCCCAGCGTTGTACAAGCCTGGTTCCAGCCTTTTATATTCAAAAAAAGCAACAGAAAAAAAATAGTAAAAATTTTCCCTGGCATAGTTGTACAAATAAAGACAAATAACGCAATTGTTACGTTGCAAATTATAAGCAGTGCACATTCCGGCTCAATCAATATTAACCTTTTACTTTTGCAATTATGCAGACAGACTTTTTAGTAATTGGCTCCGGTGTTGCCGGTTTAACATACGCAATAAAAATAGCAAAAGCATTTCCGAAAAAAGAAATATTAGTTGTAACTAAAACAACGGCAGATGAAACAAACACAAAATATGCGCAAGGCGGCGTTGCCGGGGTTTGGGATGCTAACGACAGCTTTGAAAAACATATAGAAGATACTTTAATTGCAGGTGATGGTTTATGTAATGAACATATTGTTGAGATTGTGGTAAAGGAAGGACCCGAACGCATAAAAGAAATTATTGAGTATGGAGCAAGATTCGATAAAAATGAAGAAGGTGATTATACATTGGGCAGAGAAGGCGGCCATAGTGAAAATCGCATTCTTCATCATAAAGATGTTACCGGTCAGGAAATTGAACGCGCATTATTAAAAGAGCTTAAAACGCTTTCAAACATAAAATTTATCAACCATTGTTTTGTGGTTGATATTATAACGCAACACCATCTTGGATATCTCGTAACAAAATCAACGCAGGATATTACCTGCTTTGGAGTGTATGTTTTTAATCTTTTAAATAATCAAATTGAAAAAATTTTATCACCTGTTACATTACTCGCTTCGGGTGGTTGCGGGCAGGTTTATCGCACAACTACAAACCCAAAAATTGCAACAGGTGATGGCGTTGCAATGGTGTATCGCGCAAAAGGCAAAATAGAAAACATGGAGTTTATACAATTCCATCCAACCGCTTTATTTGAGCCAGGTGTTTCTCCTTCTTTTTTAATTACAGAAGCGGTGCGTGGTGATGGCGGCATACTGCGTAATAAAGATGGTGAAGCGTTTATGGAAAGATATGATGAGCGCAAAGACCTTGCACCTCGCGATATTGTTGCAAGGGCAATTGATAATGAAATGAAACGCGGCGGAACAGAACATGTATATCTTGATTGCAGGCACATGGATAAAGAAAAATTCATTCATCACTTTCCAAATATTTATGAAAAATGTTTAAGCATAGGTATTGATGTTATGATAAAAATGATTCCTGTTGCGCCCGCTGCACATTATAGTTGCGGCGGAATTAAAACTGATGAATGGGCGCACAGTTCAATACAAAATTTATATGCATGTGGTGAGTGTGCAAGCACAGGTTTGCATGGCGCAAACCGTTTGGCAAGTAATAGTTTGCTCGAAGCGATGGTATTCGGTCACCGTGCATATTTGGATACAATTGAAAGAATTGAAGCCAGTTCCAACTCCTCCTCCTTTGGAGGAGGTATTCAGGAGGCTGTTCCGGATTGGAATGCGCAAGGCACATCTGAGCCAAATGAAATGATATTAATTACACAAAGCTTAAAAGAACTGCAGCAGGTAATGAGCGATTATGTTGGCATCGTACGAAAAGATGTGCGGTTACAGCGCGCTATGAGACGTATTGATCTTTTATATGAGGAAACAGAAGCATTATATAAATCAACAACCATATCTCCGCAGTTATGCGAATTAAGAAATCTCATCACTGTTGCTTATCTTATTGTAAAAAGTGCTGAATTTAGAAAAGAAAGCCGCGGGTTGCATTACAATACTGATCACCCGGCTAAAAGCATGCTTGTACAAAACATCATTTTATAAGAGAACCTGACAGGTTTCGTTAGATTTTTTCACGATTAAGAAAACAAATTAAACCTGTCAGGTTAAATTTGCTGATGTATTATTTGGTGTACGG
>JAICKT010000085.1 GCA_025927795.1 Parafilimonas sp.
ATGAAAACAATACTTTTAAAGGTCAGGGAAATATCCATTATTATTTTGCAACAAACCATCCCTGCAACGGAAAAGTAAAAAAGCCTATTATAATTTTAGATGGCTTTGACCCCGGCGACTCAAGATCTATACAGCAGTTGTATGATGAATATTTAAACAATCCTGCACGTTACAAGTTTGCTGATGAAATGCGAAGCAAAGGCTATGATATTGTGGTATTAAATTTTCCTACTTATACAAATGAACTTGGAAATGTTGTAGATGGCGGTGCTGATTATATAGAAAGAAATGCTTTTGTATTAATAAAATTGATAAATAAACTTAACAAGGAATTAAAAGATAATAACAGCAGCGAACAACTTGTTATAATAGGACCAAGCATGGGCGGTATGATAAGCCGTTATGCACTTGCCTATATGGAAAAAAATAACATGCCGCATAATACGCGGTTATGGATTAGTTTAGACGCACCACACAATGGCGCAAACATACCCATAGGCGCACAAAAATATTTAGAGTTTTTTGCAGATAATGGTAATGAAAATGCGCAGGAAACATTAACACTGCAACTAAATAATCCTGCAGCTAAACAGCAGCTCTTACACCATTATTTATCTTACAGTGATTCTGCAAAAGGCGCACCTGGCTTTAGAGATAGATTTGTCCAGGCACTTACGTCAAACGGTGTTGCAGGTTCACAAGGCTTCCCTGTTATTCCGCGCAAAATTGCTTTGATAGATGGAAGCTTAAATGGCACTTTGCAATCCAATGCCAGCGCCTGCCAGTTAGCTTTAACTTCAAAAACTTACCTCGCTGTAAAAGTATTTTTACTTATTAAGTTAGTTAAAGTGGCTGAAGGAAATATTTACTTCGCAGGCAGCTATGGAAATTCATGTACTGTGCTTTCTGCAGACCAGTTGTTTGAAGGTAGTGCAGATGCAAAAGGTTATGCGCCTGCATCTACTGTAAGTTATGATATTGCTCCCGGTGGTTTGCGCACCTCGCTTTTTACTTTGGCTGATGAAGGAGGAGGATATTCGGAATTTTTTCAATTGCTGTTTGAATCAATCGGTACTTCCACTGATTTTACAGTGTATAATGGCTCGCACTCATTTGTTCCAAGCAAGAGTGCATTAGCATTTAAAAGTGATAACCAGGATTTGGCTGAAAATGTTTATACCCGCAATTTAGTTTGCACCGGTGAAACACCTTTTGATACTTACTATGGCAGCACCGAAAACCTTGAACATTCATATATTGATACACCTATGGCAAAGTTTGCAATAAACGAAATCCAGGGCAAACATCGTAAGCCTACTTTTGATACTTCCGCATCTTCTCTTTATATTTCTGGTCCTGATAATTTCTGCCCGGATGCAACTTATTCGCTTGCGGGTGGCTCTGTTTCAGAAGCAACACGGTTTACATGGTCTGTTGCTCCGCAAATTGCCAGTATTAGTGATGATAAACTTGCTTCCAAGGTTCAGTTATCAAGAATAAGTAATGGTACGGCTAACTTAAGTCTTGCATTAAATGAGCGCTGCGGAATAAAAAAAACACTAAATAAAACTTTTTCAATTGGCGGATTTGGCAGCAGCGATTATCCTGTTAGCGGCCCTTCTGCATCATGCCCAAACCAAACAATTTATTTCAGTACCATACAATTGCCCGGAGCAACAAATTATACCTGGTTTTGGCCAAGCGGCTGGACGTATCAATCAGGCCAGGGTACAAATAATTTATCAGTAAAAACCAATACTTCGAGCGGCGCTGTTGGAGTAAGAGTAGCTAATGCCTGTGATTCCGGTGGCAGTCCTGCCATGCAATATGTGCAGGTGAGTAATTGCGGCTTGGCAATAAGAATTACTCCAAATCCAAGCCAGGGAAATATATACCTGCAGATTGATCAAACACAAGCATTAAAAAGCAATATGTTCACTAATAAAATTTATAAGGTTGAAATAATTGATGGATATGGCACAATAAGAAAAAAATTCAGTTATGCATCAGGTGAAACAAGTTTAAGAATTAATTTAAGTGATTTGGAAAATGGAAACTATATTATTCATGTATTTAATGGTACTGTTTGGGATTATAAACAAGTAATTATTTTTCATTAAAAATATTCATTTTCAAAAAGCATGAAGGTAAGCAACGATGTTTTTTATTATGAGTTTTAAAATAATTTGAGTTTTGATCAGCTGGTTGCAGATAAAATTTTACTACATTTTTATTACAACGTTCTTTATAAAAAACATGTCAGTGTGTAGTTATAATAAATTATGAAAGCTAAATATTTTCTTGCAATTGTAATATTGATAACTGCGGCTTGCAAAAAAGAAATAACCAAGTTGACGTCAGATGTTCAAGGCACATGGGAATTAGTGTCAAGAGATGGAGGATGGATTGGTCATCAGGAATATTCCCCAGGCAATGGAAACATTATTAGCTTTAATGGAAATAACTATTCGCAGAAAATAAAAATAGCAGATACAATTTATCAGTATTCAGGAACTTTTAAAATTTATTCAGGCAAGCCATGCGATGTTCCAACCGAACAAACGTTGATTAAATTTAATGATACTGGCGACCCGGCCAGTTTTGCACTGTCGGAAGGAAAACTTGTTATTGGTGCAACACAATGCATTGCAGATGGCACAACTTCAATCTACAAAAAAATTCAGTAAAGAATTATAATGTAACGTGCATCTGCTGAGTAAATCAACTTTTAAAATTTCATTGTGATAAACGGCAATTAAGAAATACATTCACGTAATATATTTGTCACTAAATTTATTTAATGCAACGATCAATTTTTTATGTGCTTGTACTTTTTTGTGCCTGCACAACCCTTAATGCCCAAGACCTTTCTCAAAAAATTCCATTAGACTCTGCTGTTCGTACAGGTAAATTACCAAATGGCTTAACGTATTATATTCGTCATAATGAAAAGCCGGAAAATAAAGCAGAGATGCGGCTTGTAGTAAATGCAGGTTCAATTTTAGAAGACCCCGATCAACAAGGTCTCGCACATTTTAATGAACACATGGCATTTAATGGCAGCACGCATTTCAAAAAAAATGAACTGGTAAATTTTCTGCAAAGCATAGGTGTAGAATTTGGTGCAGACCTTAACGCTTATACCGGGTTTGATGAAACAGTTTACATTTTACCGATTCCTTTAACCGATACATCTAACTTTAGAAAAGGGCTTACCGTATTGCAGGATTGGGCTGGCGGTCTTTCTTTTGAAAATGAACAAATAAATGGCGAACGCGGCGTGGTGTTAGAAGAAAGCCGTTTAGGTAAAGGCGCTGATGACCGTATGTTTCGTAAAACATTTCCTGTTCAATATGAAGGCTCGCGTTATGCTGAAAGAATACCAATTGGTAAAGACAGCATTTTAAAAACATTTCCTTATGATGCAGTAAAACGCTTTTATCATACATGGTACAGACCAGATTTAATGGCCGTAATAATTGTTGGTGATATAGATGTAAATAAAACAGAGCAACTGGTAAAACAATATTTCAGCGGTTTAAAAAATCCTGCAAATGAAAAGAAAAGATTTTATGCTGATGTTGCTGCACGCACAAAAGATCAAAGTATAGTTGTTACCGATAAAGAAGCAACTAATTTTTTTGTGGAAGCAGATTATCGTTTTTATAAAATAAAACCAGAAACTACTTTAGGCGATTATCGGAACGACCTTGTAAAAAATCTTTTTACATCAATGCTTAATCAAAGGCTTACAGAACTTGTAAAAAGTGATAACCCGCCGTTTCTTTATGCATCAACAAGCTATAGCAGTTATGCAAGAGGTTATGAAGGTTTCAATGCATTTGCTGTTGCAGGTAAGAGTGGTCCGGATACAGCACTGAATGCTTTGATGCGTGAAATTGAACGTGTAAAAAAATATGGTTTTACACAGCCTGAGCTTGATCGTGCAAAAAAACAATTGCTTGCTTTTATTGAGCAAGCGTATAACAACAGAACAAAAGAAGAATCTTCCAATTATGTAGAAGAATATATAAGAAATTTTTTAACACAGGAACCATCGCCGGGCATTGCTGCAGAATATAACTATTATAATGAATTATTGCCCGGAATAAATTTAAATGAAGTAAATGCTTTAACTGATCCGCTGAAACAAAATCAGCATATTTATGTAAGCTTAACAGGACCGTCTGAAAGTAATTACACTCTGCCAGACAGCGCAAAGCTTTTGCAAAATGCTTATGCGGCTATGAATGCGCCGGTAATGCCATACACTGAAAAAGCCGTTGCATCAACTTTAATAAAAAATAAACCCGCGGCAGGTACAATAACAAATGAAATAAAAAATGAAACACTCGGCACAACTGAACTCGATTTTTCAAACGGCGCAAAAGTTATTATAAAGCCAACCGATTTTAAGAACGATGAAATTTTGTTGACAGCTTTTCACAAGGGTGGCATTTCACGTTATAATGCAATTGATAAATATAATGCAACGTATGCATCAACCATTGTTCAGCAAATGGGTGTAGGTGAGTTCTCTCCTACTGATCTTTCAAAATATCTTGCCGGTAAAACAGTAAATGTTTCACCAAGATTATCCGGCTTATCAGCAAGTATAACTGGCAGCAGCAGTATAAAAGATTTTGAAACTATGCTGCAGCTTTTATATTTATATCTTACTGCTCCAAAAAAAGATGAGGCTTTGTTTAATGCATGGAAAGAAAAACAAAAATCGGCCGTACAATATGCCATGCAGGATCCGCAAACAGCTTTTGTAGATACGTTCTATCAAACATTGTATCAGCAAAATGCTTTAGCGCCTGTAGTTGTACCAAAGCCGCAATATTTCGACAGTATTGATCTTGCACGTTCACTCGAAATTTATAACAGCCAGTTTAGTGATGCGAATGACTTCACTTTTATTTTTACGGGTAATATAAATATTGATTCTGCAAAACAATTGCTTGCAACATACATCGGTGGTTTACCACATACAAATAACGAAGCATTGTTTGCTGATAATGGTGTGCGGCCGGTAAAAGGTGATATGGATTTAAATGTTTATAAAGGTTCGGAAGATAAAAGTCTGATCATAAAATATTATTCGGGCGCTGTTGCTTATGATCCTGATCTTGCATTGCGCGCACAGGCACTTACAGAAATTCTTAATATAAAAATTATTGATGATCTGCGTGAAAAGTTAGGCGCTATTTATGGCGGGGGAATTTACGGCGGACTGAATAAATTACCTTACAACAATTACACATTTGTATTACAATTACCATGTGGTCCAAAAAATGTTGATACGTTATTAAAGTCTGCAAATATTGAAATAGAAAAAATTAAAAAAGATGGCCCTGATACAACTGATCTTAATAAAGTAAAAAGAACATGGCTTGAACAATATAAAGTTCAGCTTAAAGAAAATAGTTTCTGGAGTGCAAAAATAAGAGACATTTATTTTCAGAATGATGACCCGCAACGCATTTTTGATTATGAACAAAATGTGAAAGCATTAACGCCTGATGATATTAAAAGAACAGCCAATCAATTATTAAAAGGTGATAATGTAATTACTGCAGTTTTATATCCCGAGAAAAAGTAAAATTGTTTTTTATATTGAAATAGTCGCAATAAAATGCGGCTATTTTTTTGTACTTAATATATGGGCTATTAAGTTGTTTGAATATTACAATCATCTTTGAGTCCTCATTTCTGACAAAGGAGAAATCTCTCGAATAGTAACAGCTTTAATTTATGAGATGCCTCGTGCCTCGAACATGACGTTCGCGGTGTTTAAGTTTTGTTCAATCAACTTTAAATTCAAAATATACTCTTACGAAAAACACAACATGTTTATGCATTCAATTCTGCAAGCAAAGAATTTACATCTAACTCATGTGTGTACATATTGATGTTACCATCTGCGTCAAACGGCCATTGTTCATAAGGTTTATCCCAATATAATTCTACACCATTTTCATCCGGGTCATTTAAATATAAAGCTTCAGAAACACCATGGTCTGCAAAGCCGGTGAAAGGATAATTTGCATCAAGCAATCTTTTAAATATAGTTGCTAACTCTTTTCTTGTTTGATAAAGTATTGCTGTATGAAACAAACCTGCAGCATGCACTGGTGCAGGTTGCGCATTTTTACTGTACCACGTATTTAAGCCAATGTGATGATGATAATTATCTGCTGCAAGAAATACTGCCTGTGTTCCATATCTCTGTTTTATTTGAAAGCCTAATAAATCTTTATAAAATGATAATGCTTTATCAAGGTCGGAAACTTTTAAATGCACATGCCCAATGCGTGTGCCGGAAGGAACAGTATAATTCATAAATAAACTTTTAATAAATTTCTAATTGCGATATTGTTTTGATGAAGGTGCAACTAAATTTGTTCCAAAGTAAATCATCGGCTATGCGTACCGCAAAAGATATTCTTCAGCAAAAAGGCACTCAATTCAATTTTATAAAATTTGATAAAACAGTTTTGGAAGCAATCGGATTAATGAAAACAGAAAATATCAGTTACTTAATTGTGCTCGATAAAAATGATAAATACATGGGTGTTTTTTCTGAGCGCGATTATGCACATAAAGTTATCCTGGAAGGGAAACAATCAAACAATACAAAAGTGAGTGATATAATGACCACCAATCTTGCCAACGCTTCTTTAGACGATTCGACCAGTAAATTAATGCTGCTGATTAATAATTCTAAAGCAAGATATATTCCGGTGTTTGACGGAGCTGCTTTTAAAGGTATTATTACCATTCACGATTTAATGCGTGAGGCAATGGCTGATTATGAAAAAGGAAGCTTGGATGAGCGATCTAAAGAACTCGAGTTTCTTAAGAGGATATATTAGTTTATTTATCGCTCTCAAAGCTCGCCATCATGTATTCATGATTTAAGCGAGCAATATTTGTAACTAAAATTTCTTTCGGACACGCAGCTTCGCAGGCATTGGTAAACGTACAGGCGCCAAAGCCTTCTTTATCCATCTGATTAATCATTGACACAACACGTGTTTTGCGCTCAGGACTGCCTTGCGGTAACAAAGCAAGATGCGAAACTTTTGCGGCAACAAACAACATTGCAGAACTGTTTTTACAAGCTGCAACACAAGCACCGCAACCAATACAGGCAGCCGCAGCAAAAGATTTATCTGCATTTTCTTTTTCTATAGGAATAGCATTCGCATCAACTGCATTACCTGTGTTTACAGAAATAAATCCGCCGGCTTGTATAATTCTGTCGAATGCAGAACGGTCAACTACCAAATCTTTTATAACAGGAAATGCTTTTGCACGCCAGGGTTCAACAACAATGGTATCGCCATCTTTAAATGCACGCATGTGTAATTGACAAACTGTATTTGCTTTCCATGGACCATGCGGCTTACCATTAATATACATTGAACACATTCCGCAAATACCTTCACGGCAATCGTGATCAAATGCAATCGGGTCTTTACCTTCTGTAATTAATCTATCATTCAACACATCAAACATTTCTAAGAAACTCATTTCAGAAGAAATGTTTTCTACTTTATATGTTTCAAATCTGCCTTTCTCTTTACTGTTGCGCTGACGCCAAACTTTTAAAGTAAGATTCATGTTATAATGTTCCATAATTGCCCTAACCCTAAAGGGAATTTTTTATTTAATTAAAACCTCCATTGCTCCCCTTCAGGGGATGGGGGCATTACTTATAGCTTCTCTGCGTTGGATGCACTTCTTCATACACCAAATCTTCTTTATGCAATTCCCATTCATCGTTGCTTTTCCATTGCCATGCAGATACATACATAAAATTTGCATCATCGCGTAATGCTTCGCCTTCCGGTGTTTGATGGTCTTCGCGAAAATGTGCGCCGCAACTTTCATCGCGTTGCAATGCATCGATACAGGTTAATTCACCCAACTCAATAAAATCTGCTACACGACCAGCTTTATCCAATTCAGGATTAAACTCATCAACACTTCCAGGAATTTTTACATTGCTCCAAAATTCTTTTTTCAATGCACGAATTTCTTCGATGGCTTCTTTTAAACCTTCCGCATTTCTCGACATGCCGCATTTATCCCACATGATTTTTCCCAAACGCTTATGCAAACTTTCAACCGTTTCTGTGCCTTGTATGTTCATCAATTTGTTGATGCGCTCCGCAACATTTTTTTCTGTTTCTTCAAATGCAGGATGTGTTGTTGGAATTACAGGCGTTCTTATTTCATCTGCTAAATAATTTCCAATAGTGTATGGAATCACAAAATAGCCATCAGCCAAACCCTGCATCAATGCGCTTGCACCCAAACGGTTTGCGCCATGGTCACTGTAATTGCATTCGCCTAACGCATACAAACCTTTTACGCTTGTCATTAATTCATAGTCAACCCAAAGACCACCCATTGTATAATGCACTGCGGGGTAAATGCGCATCGGAACTTCGTAAGGATTTTCGCCGGTAATTTTTTCATACATGTCGAAAAGATTACCATACTTTTCTTTTACTGCTTCATCACCCATTTGTTTTATTTGTTCGGGCGATGGATTATCTATGCCATGTTTATGCGCTTCCGCTTTTCCATAACGTTGAATAGCTGAAGCATAATCTAAATACACTGCCTGCTTTGATGTACCCACACCATAACCTGCATCACATCTTTCTTTAGCTGCTCTTGATGCAACATCTCTCGGCACTAAATTTCCATAAGCAGGATAACGTCTTTCCAAATAATAATCTCTTTCTTCTTCAGGAATTTCATTCGCTTTACGCGTATCATTTTGTTTTTTGGGAACCCAGATGCGTCCATCGTTGCGCAAACTTTCACTCATTAATGTAAGCTTGCTTTGATAATCGCCGCTAACAGGAATACATGTAGGATGAATTTGGGTGAAGCATGGATTTGCAAAGTATGCGCCTTTTTTATGTGCCTTCCAAATTGCTGTAACATTGCAGCCCATTGCGTTGGTTGAAAGATAAAATACATTGCCATAACCGCCGGTACATAACACAACAGCATGACCAAAAAATCTTTCTAATTCACCGGTAATAAGATTACGACAAACAATGCCGCGTGCCTTTCCATCAATCACAACCACATCGAGCATTTCATGGCGAGTGTACATCGTTACATTGCCCAACGCAACTTGTCTTTCCAAAGCCTGGTAAGCACCAATTAATAATTGCTGACCGGTTTGCCCGGCTGCATAAAAGGTACGTTGCACCTGCACACCACCAAAACTTCTATTGCTCAACAATCCTCCGTATTCACGTGCGAAAGGAACACCCTGCGCCACACATTGGTCAATAATATTTGCGCTTACTTCTGCAAGGCGATAAACATTTCCTTCACGACTGCGGTAATCTCCGCCTTTTATCGTATCATAAAATAAACGGAAAATACTATCGCCATCATTCTGATAATTCTTTGCCGCATTAATGCCACCCTGTGCCGCAATGCTATGTGCACGACGCGGAGAATCCTGGAAACAAAATGCCTTTACTTTATAACCTAATTCGCCTAAAGATGCAGCAGCAGATGCCCCGGCTAATCCTGTTCCTACAACAATAATTTCAAGCTTGCGTTTGTTGGCAGGGTTTACCAGTTTGCAATGTCCTTTATATTCTGTCCACTTATCTTCTAATTTTCCTTTTGGAATTTTTGCATCCAACATATTTCAATTTGAAAATTTGATGATTTGAAAATTTGAAAATTGCATTAGCTTTTTGATGATGAAATAACCTTCGACAGAATTCTAATAATTTCTGCTAAACTATTTTTTAATCCTGTTTCAAATTGATAGCCGTCACTTCTTTCACATAAAATCAACCAATACAAAGTTTCGCTGGCTTCTTTTGCCGCAATTTTCATTTTATGAATAAAATCTATTTTACTTTCTGCATTCTTTGCTTCAAAAACATTTGCACCTCTTGATGTTCCTGATTTTAAAAGTTGATTTGCAATAACAAACTTTTTATTATTTTCTAAAGAGCTACAATATTTAATAACTGATAGCGAAAACTCAATAGTTTTTTCAACTATAATATTCTCTTTGTCGTTTTTCATTTTTGAAATTTTAAAATTGGTTTTGAATAAATTTTCAATTACCACACTTTCAAATTTTCAAATTAATTATTTCACCCAACCTAAATAAAAACTTATCGGCATCATTGCAAAAACTAACGGAACAATGATTGCAAATAAATAACCGCACCACCTTATTAAAATCAAATATCTTTTATTATAAACACCTAATGTTTTAAATGCACTATAAAAACCATGCATTAAATGATAGGCTAAAGAAATGCATCCAATTACATAAACAATCACAATCCATAATTGCTGGAAACGTATCTGCATTAATGAATAAAGATTATGCACCACTTTGCCACCGGTTAATGTTGCCTCCGGCATTTTACCAAACCGTGATGGAATCCAGAAATCAATTAAATGAATTATTAAAAACAATAAAACCAAAGTTCCCAACAAACCCATACTACGGCTGTACCAGCGGCTTCCGCGATTGCCATAATTTATTGCATACGGTACATTGCGTTTGGTGCGATTCTCGGCTTCAAGCACATAACCTTGCACGATATGCAGAATAAAAAATAAAAACAAACCAACTTCAATTACACGGGGCACAGCATTCGCACCTAAAAAATTTGCTGCACGGTTAAATATTTCTCCGCCATCATTAAACCATACACAGGCATTTACAGAAACATGAACAATTAAAAAAAGAATAAGAAAAATTCCGGTTAACGACATTGTTATTTTCTGACCAATTGAAGAAGTGAAGACTTGTTTCCACGTCATATGTGTGAAAGATTTATTGAGAAAATTCCGGCTGCAAAATTAAAGCACGATTACCAGACTTGGTTTATAAAATATTTTTTCATAATAACTTCTCTAAAAAACACACCGTTTTGTTTCCGTTTATCTAAAATTTGTGTATGAACAAAATGAGTTTTATACTTTTGATATATGCGCAGGTTGTTAAACATTCTCTGGAACAGTTTTAAAATGAGTTTGCAGGAGCTGAAAAATAATAAGCTTCGCAGTGCGCTTTCCCTTACTGGCGTTGCATTTGGAATTTTTTGCATCATCAGTGTGCTGGCAACTGTAAATAGTTTGGAATATAAAATTCAGAGCGATATTGCTTCGCTTGGTACAAATACGATTTATGTTGATAAATGGGAGTACACGAATGATGTAGATTATCCGTGGTGGAAATTTGTAAACCGACCTATTCCTAAATATACTGATGTGAAGTATATTAAAGAACGCAGTTCACTCGCAGAAAATGTAGCTTATTTTGTTCAGGGCCAAACCAATCTTGATTATGGTAACAGTGAATTGCAAAATGTTAACCTGTATGGCTTAAGTAATGAATATAACCAGATACAAACTGTTGATATAGGAGCCGGAAGATATTTTACCGAATCAGAATTTGCGCATGGTACTCCGGTTGCAGTAATTGGTTATGAAAATGCAGTAGAGTTGTTTGGTACTGCTGAAAGAGCTATTGGCAAATCAGTTTCATTCGATACACATCGCGTAAATGTTATAGGTGTAATTGCAAAACAGGGGCAAAGTTTTGGTCCCGGTTTCGATTATGATCATTCAATTATGATTACCTATTATTATTATGCAAGCATTTACGAAATAAATAACGAGAATGGCAACCCGTTTATAATGGTGAAGGGAAAGCCTAATATACCGTCAGCTGCATTAAGCGATGAGCTTGAGGGTGTAATGCGGCAGATAAGAAAATTAAGCCCTCAGCAGGAAGATAATTTTGCATTGAATGATATAAATTTTATGGCACAGGCCGTAAGTGGTTTTTTTGGAACAGTGAATATTGGCGGATGGGCAATAGCAGGATTAAGTTTGATTGTTGGCGCATTTGGTGTTGCCAATATTATGTTTGTAACAGTGCGTGAACGTACAAGTCAAATAGGTTTAAAAAAAGCAATTGGTGCAAAAAGTCGCACCATACTTTTAGAATTCTTATTAGAGAGTGCATTTCTTTGTGTAATTGGCGGGTTCATAGGTTTGTTAATGGTTTGGGGATTGGCCGCAATACTTAGCGCTGTTTTACCTTTTGCAATAATTATATCAGGCAAAATAGTTTTATTGGCTTTTTCAATTTGTGTGATACTTGGAATTCTTTCCGGAATTATTCCTGCAACTATTGCAGCACGCATGAACCCTGTTGATGCGATAAGAAGTAAGTAAAACCCTCTAAACCTCCCTAAGGGGAGGCTTTTTCCCTTGTCATATTTCAATTTTTGATTAGTTCACTTTAGCCTGTAATTATTGTAGTTTACTTTTGCTATGTGGTTAATGAAACTCTTTCAAAAGAGCAGCAGGTTTATGGTTCCCTCTTTAGGGGGGGTAGAGGATTAATTCTCGCCATTGAATCTTCCTGTGATGAAACATCGGCTTCGGTTTGTATTGATGGGAAAATTTTATCTAATGTCACTGCCAATCAAAAAGTGCATGAACAATATGGTGGCGTTGTACCTGAACTAGCAAGCCGCGCACACATGCAAAATATTGTTCCGGTGGTTGATGCAGTAATTAAAAAAGCAAACACAATTCACCATTCACCATTCACTATTCACGATATTGATGCTATCGCATTCACACAATCTCCTGGTTTAATCGGAAGCTTGCTTGTCGGTGCACAGTTTGCAAAATCGTTAGCATTATCATTAGATAAACCGTTGATTGCAGTACATCACATGCAGGCGCATGTGTTGGCAAATTTGATTGCAGACCCAAAACCAAATTTTCCTTTTTTGTGTTTAACAGTGAGTGGCGGGCATACACAAATTGTGATTGCACATTCACCATTACAATTAGAAATTATTGGTGAAACGATTGATGATGCAGCCGGTGAAGCTTTTGATAAAACGGCAAAAATGTTAGGCTTACCTTATCCTGGTGGACCATTGATTGATAAATATGCACAACAGGGAAATCCTAAAGCTTTCAAGTTCGCAGAGCCGCAAATTCCTGGTTTAAATTTTTCTTTCAGCGGTTTAAAAACTTCTGTGCTTTATTTTTTGCAAGATGAAGTAAAGAAAGATG
>JAICKT010000290.1 GCA_025927795.1 Parafilimonas sp.
AAAATGGGAATACATCGTTTTTGAACGATCGAATAAATGCGTAGGATCCTTTTGTTTTTAAATTTGGTTTAGCTTTTGTTAACACTTTTTGCCTGGTTTCCCAAGTGCTTACTTTCTAATTAAAACTCATTGCATTTTTATGTGGAAATAATGCAGTGTAGGTCCGGCAGTCCCCTAACTTCTTAAGGGGGAGACTTTAGACTGATTACCTTTAAATTGTTTTGTATTATGAGTTATTAAGCCAACCGTTGCCTGAGATTGATTCACTTACTCCGTTCTCAAACTCTTCACTGGATTTGCTAACGCCGCTTTAATTGCCTGAAAGCTTACTGTGATAAATGCAATGCTTAGAGCAACAATAGCAGTAACAATAAACACCGACCAGCTAATGTTTATACGATAAGCAAAATCCTGTAACCATTTATTCATAAAATACCACGCAACAGGTGAGGCTATCAATAAAGAAATTACTACAAGTTTTATAAAATCTTTTGATAGTAATAACACAACGCCTTGTGTGCTTGCACCTAAAACCTTTCTTATACCTACTTCTTTTTTTCTGCGTTCTGCTGTATATGCTGCAAGCCCAAATAAACCAAGACATCCAACAAAAATTGCAATAGTGGTAAATATCCAAAGCAGTGATTTTAATTTATCTTCTGCTTTATACATACCTTCAAAATTTTCATCAAGAAATTTGTATTCAATAGGATATTCCGGCGAAAACTTACTCCATATATTTTTAATTGAATTGATAGTGTTATTTATTTCAGCCGTTTTTATTTTTACAGCAACCTTCCACGCTGCATCAGGATAAATTTGCAGTACCGTTGTTTCTACTTTATCATACAAACTTTTATAATTAAAATCTTTTACAACACCGATTATTTTTCCTGTTTTTAGTGAGTCAGCATTTGTTGCATTCCATGGATGCCAATACAAATCTTTTCCAAGTGCATTTTGTGGTGTTCCAAATCCCATTTGTTTTACAGCAGTTTCGTTAATTATCCATGCATGGTCTTTATCTGTTTGCATCTCTTTAGAAAAATCTCTTCCGGCTACCAACTGCAAACCGAGGGTTTTTATATAATCATAATCAACCATTAATTGCGTAGCAGATTGTGTTTCTTGTTGACCATTATGCGGAACAATTATCTCATCGCCGGCAACTGCATCACCGGGAAAACCATAACCAATAGAAACTGAAGAAACACCCGGTGAGCGTTTTAATTCATTTTTAAATGCGTCAACATTTTTAAACATGTTATCGCCGCGCATTGGAAAAAACATGATCTGCTCTTTATTAAAACCAAGGTCTTTGCTATGTAAATAATTTACCTGGTTAAAAACAACAAGTGCACTAATGATCAATAAAACTGATAACGCAAATTGAGTTATTACTAAACCATGTCGCAGCCACAGAATTTTTCCTGAAGTTTCGTTAGCAGATATATTCCCTTTTAAAACTTTTACAGGCTTAAATCCAGAGAGCACAAGTGCAGGGTAAAAGCCCGCAATTATTCCAACAATAAATATTAATGCAACAAACAATAAAATCATAACAGGATTTATAAATAATGCAACCGAAATATGCTTGCCTGTAAAATCATTAAGCCAGGGCAATAATGTTATTGAAAATATTACTGCAATTAGTACGCTGATAAAACTTAATAAAACTGTTTCACCAATAAACTGAAACATAAGTTGTTTTCTGCCGGCGCCGATGCTTTTGCGTACACCAACTTCTTTTGCTCGTTGTAATGATTTTGCGGTAGCAAGGTTTATAAAATTGAAACAGGCAATTAGCAAAATAAAAATGGCAATAATAGTGAGGGCATTTACATAAGTAATGTTACCGCGCTGTGCAGCGTCAAACTTAAAATCTGCAGAGAATAAATGAATATCTTTTAATGATTGAAAAAAAGGTTTGTCTGATGAAGCTGCATCGTCCCGAAACGCTTTTGATTTTTGTTGCACCTCATTTTGAAATTTTGATTGCAGTGCATTAATGTTTGTTCCTTTTTTTACTTTCACATAAGTATAAAACTGATGCCAACCCCATTTTTGCATTCTCTCTGCCGGAATTTGTGCTGCCGTTATTGGAACTAAATAATTAAACTGCAAATGAAATTTCGGATTTTTTTCAAACACGGCTTTAACCTGGTAAGGAACTTTGTCCATGAGGATTTGTTTGCCTACAGGATTTTCATTTCCAAAAAATCGTTCTGCCATTTCCTGCGAAAGCGCGATAGAAGCAATTCCATCTAATGCTTTTATAGAAGTGCCGTGTTTAATGGCAAGTGGAAATACTTCAAAAAATGTTGAATCGACATAATACCCGCTTTCTTCATATAATTTTTTATTGCCTGCTTCAAACAATGTTTTTGTTTCAGGCAACATTAATATACGTGCTGTTTTTTCTACTTCAGGAAAATCTTGTTGTAAAGTAGTTGCATACATAGGTGCAGTAACAGCCAATGTGCTCGCTCCATCATGATTTGTATACTCTTCATATACCCTATATACCTGGTCTCCACCGGCAAGAAATTTGTCATACTGATTTTCATCCCACACAAACAGTCCAATTAAAATGCAGGCAGTTAATCCTAATGTTAAACCCGCAATGTTAATGAATGAAAATCCTTTGTGCTTTGTAATGTTTCTGAATGCGGTTTTGAAAAACATGTAATAAAAGCCTCCTAAATCCTCCCTGAAGGAGAGTTTTTTTAATTATAATTTAATATTGTTTTACAAATATTTATCTTAATTAATTAATGCTTCTTTTAAACCTGTTTTTTATTTATGCAAAACTCACTTTGTATAAAAATCGTTCAACGCTTATGCCAATGCCAAAACACTCTGTGAATAAATAATTTAGAAAATCTTTTTTTAAAGAAGTGTTCGGAAGCGAACAAATTTCTGTGCGCAGTCGCACAATAATCATTAATTTTTAAGAAGGTCGCCTGGAAAGGCGACCCGTAAAGTAGACCTCTTTATTTACTTATGACACAAAAAATATTTAAAATAATTTTTAAACATAGAAGCTCTTTTATATCTTCTCAAAAGAGAGAACTTTTAAACTTATTATAATTGTGGTTGTTCATATTTATAATCCTTTCATAAAACTTTCCCTTCGGAAAGATTGAATGGGCTTTTATTCCGTTCTTAAACTCTTTACAGGATTTGCCAGCGAAGTTTTAATTGCCTGGAAGCTTACTGTTATCAATGCAATTATAATTGCTGTGATTCCTGCAATTACAAACATCCACCACGATAAATCAATTTTGTAAGCATAATCCTGCAGCCAGTTATGCATAAACATCCATGCAAGCGGTGAAGCAATAATCAATGCAATCAATACCAACAATAAAAATTCTTTTGATAATAAATTGAATAATGTAACCGGACTTGCACCCAATACTTTTCTTATACCAAATTCTTTTGTGCGTTGTTCTGCGGTAAACATTACAAGACCTAACAAACCCAGGCAAGAAATAAATATGGCAAGAAATGCAAAGCAGTTTGCCAGCTTGTTTACCACTTGCTCGCTCTTATACAATTTTGCATATTCTTCATCCGAGAATTTATAACTGAAAGGAAATTTTGGATTCAGTTCTTTACAAACTTTTTCCAAACTTGCCAGTGCTTCTTTTGTTTTGCCTGGCTGCGTTTTTACCAATGCCTGTCCCCATTCAATATTTTCTCCTAAACGCAATACAATCGGGCGAATTGGTTCATGCAAAGAATTAAAATGAAAATCTTTTAGCACACCAATAATTGTTCCCGGCTTTTGCCAAAAAGTAAGTGGTTTGCCAATTGGATTTTTATAACCAATAATTTTCAGTGCAGACTCATTTATAATATAACCAACAGAATCTGTTGCAAAATCTTTTGAAAAATCTCTGCCCTGCACTAATTGTAAATGCATCGTTTTTACAAAATCATAACCAACTGCAGATTGCGTAAACTGAATATCAAGATTTGGGTCTTTGCCTGTCCATTGAACACCGCCTGTGCCATTATCTATTTCTGTAGGATTATCTGTTATACGTGAAATATTTTTTATTCCCGGCATTTTTAATGATTCATTTTTAAACAATTCATACTTAGAAATTAAATCACCTTCCAACGGAATATATAAAAGATTTTCTCTGTCGTAACCAAGGTTCATTGTTTGAATATAATTTACCTGTTTGCTCACCACGATAGTTCCGATAATTAAAATAATTGAAAGCATAAATTGAAAAACAACAAGCCCTTTACGAAACCATAATGCACTGCTTGAAAATTTCATTGAGCCTTTTAAAACACGAACAGGTTTGAAAGAAGAAAGATATAATGCAGGATAACTGCCGGCAATAAATCCTGTAACAAATAATAATGCAGCTATGCTTAACCAGAAATTTGAGTTATTGAATGGGAGCTGAATTTGTTTATCTGTAAGTTGATTGAACTGCGGCAACATCAGCATTACAATCAGTAAAGCAATAATGATAGCGATGCTTACAATTACCAACGCTTCGCCAATAAATTGTTTAATTAAAGCAAAACGCAATGCACCTATAACCTTTCTTACACCAATTTCCTTTGCACGTTTTACAGAGCGTGCGGTGGTAAGATTCATGAAATTGATGCACGCAATCAGCAAAATAAAAATGGCAACAATGCTGAATAGTTTTACATATTGTATTCTTCCTCCGGAAATATTTCCGTTCTTATCAAAATTTGAATGCAGGTAAACATCGCCATATTTTTCAATGCCTAAACGTATGTACGAATGCTTTGTTTGTTCTTTGTTGTAAGCATCTAAAAATTGTGTGGTCTTCTTTTCAAACGCTGCTGCGTCGGTTCCTTTGCGCAGCATAATAAAACATTGCGGGCCATTATTCGTCCAATCTTTTGCCCATGAGTTACCTTGTAAAAAATGTTGCCAGGGCAAAATAAAATCAAAATGCTCTGTACTGTTTTTAGGAACATCATCAAACACAGCCGATATTTTAAAATCTGTATTATTTTGATAACGGATAGTTTTTCCAATTGCTTCTGCCGGCGAACCAAAAAATTCTTCCGCCATTTTTTTTGAGATGGTAATACTTGATGGATCGCTTAATGCAGTAATAGCGCTGCCTTCCGATAAAGGATAAGAAAACATTTTGAAAAAATCTGCGCCTGCATGATTGCCGCTTTCTTTTATTATTTTATTGTTGGCTTCAAATGTGCTTAGTTCATCCCATGCATAGTTGGTTGCATATTGCACTTCAGGCAACACACGTTTCATTTCATCAGCCATTACACCCGGTCCGCCAAAAAAAGCATCTATTCCATCATCGCGATATTGTTTTTCATACACACTATACAACTGTGAGCCATTCTTATGAAATGCATCAACATTATATTCATCATTCACCCATAACATAATTATTAAACTGCATGCTAAACCTAATGCAAGCCCCATAATATTAATGAAAGAAAATACTTTGTTTTTCCAAAGATTTCTTACAGCGGTTTTGAAATAATTGCGAAACATAAGATAGAATTTCTGATGTATGATTTAGCGATGTATGATTTTCATTTTCAAATTTTCCCTGTCTGCCGCCAGGCAAGAAATTGTCTTATTGTCAAATTGCTTACTCCGTTCTCAAGCTCTTCACCGGGTTGGCTATTGCTGCTTTTATTGTTTGAAAGCTTACTGTTATTAGTGCAATAACAATCATAAAAATAAAAGGAAGCAGAAAATACAGCCAGTGAATATTAATACGAAATGCATAGCCTTGCAGCCAGCTTGATGTAGTAAACCACGCCAGCGGAACAGATATTACAAATGCAATCAA
>JAICKT010000260.1 GCA_025927795.1 Parafilimonas sp.
ATCGAAGGAAAATCAGGTTGCGATTATATAACAAGGTTTGATGCTTCCAAATTTAAAACAAGGTTTGCCTGCGAAATAAAAAATTTTGACAGCAATAATTTTTTTGATAAAAAAGAAGCGCGCAGGCTTGACCCCAATGTACAGGTGGGTATAGCTGCTTCCGATGAAGCAATGACAGATGCAGGTCTTATTAAAGATAATTATGATCCTGAAAGAATAGGTGTTATTGTGGGAAGCGGAATAGGCGGTTTTGAAAGTTTCCAGGAAGAATGTATAAATTATGGTTTAACCGATCGTGTGCCAAGGTTCTCACCTTTTTTTATTCCAAAGATCATTACTGATATGGGCGCCGGTGTAATTTCAATGCGTCATAATTTACGCGGGCCAAACTTTGCTGTAGTGAGTGCATGTGCTACCAGTAATAATGCAATGATTGAAGGCCTGTATCATTTAAGGTTAAATAAAGCTGATGTTATGCTTTGCGGTGGAACTGAAATGGGTATTTGCGAAGGTGCAGTAGGTGGTTTTAGTTCTATGAAAGCACTTAGTGAACGCAACGATGATCCGCAAACCGCCAGTCGCCCTTATGATAAAGAGAGGGATGGTTTTGTAATTGGTGAAGGAGCCGGTATTCTAATTTTGGAAAGATTAGATCATGCATTAAAAAGAGGCGCAAAAATTTATGCTGAATTAGCCGGCGCCGGTGCTTCCGGCGATGCATATCACATGACAGCTCCGCATCCGCAAGGTCTTGGTGCAAAGAAGGCAATGCTTTCAGCACTTGAAGATGCAGATATGCAAACATCAGACATTGATTATATAAACACACATGGTACTTCAACACCGTTGGGTGATGTTGCTGAAACAAAAGCAATAAAGGATTTATTTGGAGATGACATATATCAGCTTAATATTAGTTCTACAAAATCCATGACGGGACATTGCCTCGGGGCTGCTGGTGCTATTGAAGCGATTGCTTGTATAAAAAGTATAAATGAAAGTATTGTACCACCAACAATAAATCATTTTACAGACGACCCGGAACTGGATAACAAAATAAATTTTACTTTTAATGTTGCACAGCATCGCAAAGTTAGAGCCGCACTTAGTAACAGCTTTGGCTTTGGCGGGCATAATGCAACACTTATTTTCAAAGAGTACTTACCTTAACGCTAATTTGTTAGGCAGACTTTTAAAATCAAAAAAAGCAATTCATTTTGAAACACAAATTCAAAATGTTCTGGGTGTTAAGCCCGGCAGGTATTCTTTATATTATACCGCATTAAGTCATCGTTCAATAAAAGAAGGAGCGTCAGAAAATAATGAACGGCTCGAGTATCTTGGCGATGCAGTATTAAGTGCAATTATTGCTGATTATTTATTTAAGCGTTATCCTTATAAGGGCGAAGGCTTTTTAACCGAGATGCGCAGTAAAATGGTAAACCGGCAACAGCTTAATGATATCGCATTAAAAATGGGTTTAAAGCGTATAACCATTTATAATAAGTTTGATACATTTCTTAAAACGAGCCAGATATTTGGTAATACACTGGAAGCATTGGTAGGCGCAGTTTATCTTGATAAAGGATATAAGCGCACACAGCAGTGGGTTTTGCAAAGAATAATAATACCACATTTATTTGTAGATGATCTTGAATTAATAGATATTAATTTAAAGAACCGTTTAATTGGGTGGGCAAGCAAAAATTCAAAACTGCTCGAGTTTGAAACACTAAACGAAAAAATGGAAGGCAGTCGCAGGATTTTTACGATTGCTGTAAAGCTTGATGGAAAAATTTTATCTGAAGGAAAAGGATTTAATAAAAAAGATGCAAGCCAGATTGCTGCACAAGCTGCTATTGAATTGTTGGGATTATAAAAGAACGTTTACAACAAATAAAAAAGTCATTGACGTAATGACTCAATGACCTCTGTTTTTTTTCACGTTTGATGATTTACGATTAACGCTGTATCACGCCTCCACCAATCACATCATCACCTTCATAAAATACAGCACTTTGTCCGGGCGCAATGCTTTTTACATTTTCAAAAAAACGAACACTAATATTATTGCCTTCATTATATAAACTGCTTAAAGCACCTTTATCTTTATAACGAATTTTTGTTATTGCTTCCATTCCATCTGCAACACCATCATATTTCAGCCAGTTCATTTTAGCAACAACCATTTCGCTTTGCTGTAAATCTTCTTCATCACCTAATACAACAGTATTTGTTGATGGTTCAATCGCTGTAACATAAACAGGTTTGCCCAGCGCAATATCCAAACCTTTACGCTGACCAATTGTATAAAAAGGATAACCTTTATGTTCACCCAATTTCAAACCATTCTTATCAACAAACCAACCGCCACTAACTCTTTCTTCCAAACCTTCAACACGATGTTTTAAGAAACCGCGATAATCATTATCCGGAACAAAACAAATTTCATAACTCTCACTTTTTTTCGCAAGTTCCGGATAGCCAAAATCAAAAGCCATTTGTCTTATTTCTGTTTTGCGATATTTACCCAACGGCAAAATAGTGCGGCTTAATAAATCCTGCTGTAAACCCCACAACACATAACTCTGGTCTTTCGTTTCATCCAAACCTTTGCTAATAAAATATCTTCCGTTTGTATGCTGATGAATATTTGCATAATGACCTGTTGCAATAAAATCGCAGTTCATTGCATCTGCACGTTTTAATAAAGCACGCCATTTAATATGTGTGTTGCACATCACGCAAGGGTTAGGCGTTCTGCCTGCAATATATTCTTCCACAAAATTGTCAATCACAAAATCACCAAACTCTTCACGTATATCTAAAATAAAATGCGGAAATCCATGCTGCACCGCTGCTGCACGTGCATCATTAAAACTATCAAGATTGCAACAACCCGTTTCTTTACCACTGCTGCCACTGCTTGCATAATCCCATGTCTTCATGGTAATGCCCACCACTTCATAACCTTCGTTATGCAACATCAGCGCACACACGGTACTATCAATACCGCCGCTCATCGCTACCAAAACTTTTCCTTTCCTGCTCATGAAAATTTCAAATCAAGCTGCAAATATACAACACGCAAAAGACCTGTTAGGTTTTCAAAACCTAACAGGTCTATAATAACTATTCTTTAGATTATTATTTGGGCAGCATCAGCAGTTGAAATGCTATTAAGCATTGTCCTGCTTTAGGGTGCAAATGCGAAGCATTCATCGAGGCAAATAAAACTAATTATGAGCGGGATAATGTGTCCCTTATCATCCGTTCTTGATTTTTTTGGTACTTTTTGTATCAGGACAAAAAGTACAGAAAGATATTTTTTATCTTCCATTTAAATTATCCATTCATGAAATACACACGATTGATTTTAATTGCCGCAACACTTGTTCTTGTATCATTTCAATCAACAAAAACAAATACTCAAAAATGGGTAAGCTTATTCAATGGAAAAAATCTTGATAACTGGACTCCAAAAATTGCAGGATACAAACTCGGGGAAAATTTCGGAAATACTTTTCGCGTTGAAAATGGAATATTAAGTACACGCTATGATGCGTATGATAATTTTAAAAACAGGTTTGGTGCATTGTATTACAATAAAAAATTTACCAATTACAGGCTGCGTGTTGAATACAGGTTTACAGGTGATACTGTAGCCGGTGCACCATCATGGGGCTACCAGGATGGAGGCATACAGTACGATTGTCAGGATCCGAAAACTATAGAATTAAACCAATCTTTTCCTGTTTGTCTTGAATACAATTTGCTTGGAACACGTGCTTCCGGCGAGATATGTGCGAATGGTATTTATGTAGAAATTGCTGGCAAAAGAAATACAGATTATTGTACGCCGCCTTCAATAAAAAAAATTATACCAGGCGACCAATGGGTTACTGCAGAGATTGATGTGCATGATGGAAAAGTTATACATTATATTAATGGCGAAGAAGTGCTGCAATTTGAAAATCCAAAATATGACTCCGCAAATGCTGTTGCAAAAAAATTTATTGTTGCCGGAAATGATGTCGTAAAAGATGGATACATATCACTTCAATCAAACAGCCATCCTATGGACTTCAGAAAGATTGAGATTATGGAATACTGATTTGACAGATTTTTCAATCAAGTTGAGCATGGCATTTTACAACGTGCATACTTGAATTGAAAATATTTAATAATTCGATCAAAGTACTCAGCATTAAAAATCAACGCTCAACAGACGAAGAAGCAGTAGTACAAAAGTTCAATCAAGGCGAATGAACGGATGTGTTGCTTATCATCCGTTCTTGAACTTTTTGGTACTTTTTCTTTCAAGAGAAAAAGTACATAACAACAATCAATTTGGGCATGACGTGTAACAGCATGTGTTTTGCACTTACCTTAAAACTTATAAAAGTCAATTAAACTTCTTAGAATAAATCATCAACACAAAACAACTAACAAAGTGAAATATTATTCTTTACTTAATCCTCAAACCAAAATCAAAAAAGATAAAATTATAAGGAGGCTTATAATAATAAGCATATAGATTTTGTCGTGTATGGCCACAAAAAAATCCAACTTTATTAACAGGTGTAGTTGCTGCTACAGGTGTTAAAGGAATGAAGGCTGCTTATGCAAATCAATATTTTGCCGGTGGCAGTGGGTTTCCTGATTTTATGATCTTCTCAGTTGATATGCTGAAAGATGGCAGCAATGCAATAAAGATGGCCGGCTTCTTTAATAATCAATGGAAACTTACAAAGGAAGAATATGTGCTGCAGCAATAGTATAAAAAATTCAGGAAGATAAAATCATGTCTGAAAACATAACCAAACATGCAACCAAACTCAAGTGAATAATTTTTCTGTTGCGCGGCATTAGCAGTTAAATTCTATTTAGCAATGTCCCGCTTTATGTTGCAAGTCCTCGCTGCGCCGCAGGCTTGCCACTGCAAATGCGAAGCATTCATTGAGACAAATAAAAAATAATTGTGCAAGATAATCGGGCTGCAATTTGAGTGAAAAAATTCTATACGGTTTACCAATGTGAAAGTAATTAATGATGAAATAGAGCAACAAATTTTTATTGATTGAGTTTATTTAACTCGTTGCTTAAACTATCAAAGCGCAATTGCAAAATACGAATCTCTGATTTCATGCGATTAAGACTCTCAGAATCACCTGCATGTTGAAGTGAATCTTGAAGCCCGGTTAATTTTTTATTGATGAGCTTTTGACCATCAATTATACTCTCCTTTTTTGAATCACAGGAAGTAAACAAGAAAAACAGAAACGGCAACAGGATTATTTTTTTCATACAAGCATCAAAACCAATCTAATGCCAAAAAATTAAATAAATGGATTCTATCCTTTATCTGCGTTAATGTATCAATCAGGAGTTGTTAAAAACTATGATAAGCGAAAGATTTTTTATTAGTGCTTGAATTTGTCAAAAACTTTTTGAAAGATCATTAAAAAAATTAGGTAACTCAAAAGTTACTCATATATTTGTGTAACTTAAAAGTTACATATTATGTCAAAAAGTATTAATCACACAATCTTTTTTCCTAACAAGCCGGAAGTGGTTTGGAAATATCTTACCAATTCCGAATTGATGGAATTATGGTTAATGAAAAATGATTTTAAACCAATCGTAGGTCGCGAATTTCAGTTCAGAACGAATCCTATACCCAAATTCAATTTTGATGGCATAGTGTATTGCAAGGTGTTAGAAATTATTCCCAACAAAAAATTAGTGTATTCATGGAAGGGTGGTCCGGGCAATGGTGTAATGACCATGGATTCTATTGTAGTATGGACATTGCAGGAAAAAAATAATGGCACCGAATTAAACCTTAACCACAGCGGCGTTAAAGGTTTTGAAAAGTTACCAATATTTAATGCGATGTACGAAGGCTGGCTGGAAAACATGCAAAAAATTTATGAACTTATAAATAAAACAAAATATGGCACAACCGTCGCTTGATGCATTCCAGGTAATTGCAGATCCAAGCCGCAGGCAAATGCTGAAGCTGCTTTCAAAGAAAAGTTTAACTATAAATGCACTTGCAGAAAATTTTGACATGAGCAGACCTGCAGTTTCAAAACATATAAATATAATGGAGCGTGCCGGGTTTATTTCTATACAAGGCATAGGAAGGGAAAGACATTGCTTACTGAAACAAAACGGCTTTAATGAAGTGCAGGAATGGATAAATTATTTCGATTCTTTCTGGGCATCCAAACTCAAAAAATTACAAATGTTATTAGATAAAAAATCACAATCATGAAATGAGCCATAAAAATTTTCGAGCAATTTATATTAACAGTGATGAAAATTTTTATGGCGAATTACA
>JAICKT010000606.1 GCA_025927795.1 Parafilimonas sp.
AGCACATCTTTTTTTTCTTCTTTCTTTTTAAAAGCTGCTGGTAATATTCCATCTAAACTCATTGCATACATTACACGTGGATTACTTAGCAGCAAGACGTTTACATAAGCCAGCACAGCAAGAAATAATAAAATTGAAAAAACATACCTGCCGGTTTCACCAAACATTTTTTCGGCAACAATCGCTGCAATACTTTTTGAAGTTTTCAATTCATCAAAGCCAATGATTTTATAATAAGAATAATTTACGCTGAGATATAAAGCAATAATTACAAAAATGCCAATCACAATTCCACGCGGTAAAATTTTTTTGGGGTTTTGCACTTCTTCTCCAAAATTTATTGTTTGCTGATAACCACCATACGTAAAAGAAGCAGCCTTTAATGCAACGCCAAATAATAAAAGATTGCCTGCAGATGAAATATTTACTGACGATGAAATCGTCTGTGCATTTGTATTATATAAATGCGGAAAAAATAATGCAGCAATTAAAATAAGTATCATACTCATTTTAATAATCATTAAAACATTTTGTGTTTGCGAACTCATGCGCAAACCCATAAGATTAACACCATAAAACAAAACAATTGCACTAATTGCAATTAATGATTCTGTAAATGAAGATGGGTTTTGAAAAACAATCGGCGCAATATATTCGCTGCCGATAAGTGCCACGCCTGCAAGCGAAGCAGCATTTGAAATAAGAATAATGCAGTTAATCCCGAATGCAAGAGAAGGATGATAACAAACGGCAAATATTTTATAGTAACCGCCGGTTATTGGATAGCGCGAACCAATTTCAGCATAAGTAAGTGCACCGCATAAAGCAATTAAGCCACCTAATATCCAAACAGCAAAATAATATGCAGGTGTTGATGAAGCAGCGGCTGCATCTTTCGCTGTTCGGAAAATTCCCATTCCAATTACGAGTCCGATAACAATCATTGTAAGATCGAACAGCGAAAGTTTTTGTTTCTCCTTCATAAAAAGTAAATGTAGAGAAACATATCATAAACAAGATTAAATGCCTGCGGTGCTTTTTGAAAACTATTTTATAAACCTGATGTTAACCGGGTACTTGTATAGTTTTCCTTCACTGGCGCGAATGGTGGCAATAATAACGAGCACCAGCGAAAGAATACCAACTATCCAAACCAATAAAATTCCAATGATGCTTATGCACAATACAATTATAATTAACGCAATTGTAATTTGAAAGTTCAGCGATTCTTTTGCATGGCTTGTTACAAAAGCCGATTCATCTTTCTTTACAAGATAAATAACAAGCGGCGCAATAAACGAAGCAACGAGCGTTAAAACATGCGATAATAAAGCCATTGTTTTTTCATCGTTCGTTGGTGGAACCAATGGTGTTTCTTCTGTTCCGAGAAATGAATTATCTGCCATAAAATTTATTTCCTTAAAGATAAAATATAAACACTCAATTGTGCTTATGGCTTTTTTATTTTTGTATAATGAAACTGCGTAACGAGGATGTTAGAAAAATCACGGAGATAAAACAATACCTGCTGGACCCACCGGTAAGTTTTAAATTATATGATTACGCAATTACTTATGTAAATAATGCTATCATCATTTTAAATCAATATCCAAACGCAAATGATGTTGCTATTTACCTGCAACAACTGCTTGAACAATTAAATAACAGAACAATTGAACAGGAAGACTTGCGAAAAACATTAATACAAGCAGGCATTGAAATAAGTAAACTCACAAATAAATAATAATTATAAACACTTCTTTATAAAAGAATTTTGTTTGATAAAGCCTTCATTTAATTTTGTTGCTGATTTGGTTTCTCCGAATCAGGCTAAGAATTAAAAGGGAATCCTTTTAAAATCAGGAGCTATCCCCGTAGCTGTAAATGTGGTAAATGGTGTAAACAATCATCATTTACAAATACTGTAAATATTA
>JAICKT010000524.1 GCA_025927795.1 Parafilimonas sp.
AATGATAAATTTATAAAATCGCATGAATGCAAATCTATTCTTTGCATCCCGCTTTTGAATATGGGTAAAATTCAGGCTGTTATTTATCTTTCAAACGATTTAACCTATGGTGCTTTTACAGAAAAACGGGTGGGATTGCTAAAGTTACTGGCTGGCCAAATGGCTATCTCCATTGAGAATGCATTATTCTATAGTGAACTTGAACATAAAGTGGAAGAAAGAACCAATGAACTTAGAATCGAAAAAAAGAAATCCGATGATCTATTGCTTAATATTTTGCCGGAAGATGTTGCAAACGAATTAAAACAAACGGGGCATACAAGGCCACGCAGTTATGAAGTGGCCACAGTTATGTTTACTGATTTTGAAAACTTTACGAGCAAAAGTGAAAAACTTTCTCCCGAAGAATTGGTTACCATAATTGATACCTGCTTTAAAAAATTTGATGAAATAATTTCAAAATATAATATTGAAAAAATAAAAACTATTGGTGATGCTTACTTATGTGTAAGCGGATTGCCGGATACTCACTCGCATAGTGCGATACAAGTAGTGGATGCAGCAGTTGAAATCGTTAACGCTATTAAAGAGTTTAGGGAAAGTGCAAATAATAACAGTTACTTCGATATTAGAATTGGTATTCATACCGGCCCATTAGTTGCCGGTGTGGTAGGCAATAAAAAATTTGCATTCGACATTTGGGGAGATACTGTAAATACTGCATCCCGAATGGAACAGAACAGCGAAGCCAATAAAATAAATATTTCTCAAAGCACTTATGAGCTTATTAAAAATAAATATCAATGCACCTTCCGGGGAAAACGAGCCGCTAAGAATAAAGGCATGATTGAAATGTATTTTGTAAATGAACAAATAGAGGATATTGCTAACGTGCATTCATAGTTTTATTTCGAACAGTTTATCTCCATTTGTAATTGATCTGCGAGGCTAAAACAACTATCGAGCATTTAATTTTGCTGATTCAAAAAAACAATTCTTCTATAACTTAAATTTGCAAATTCAAAACAGCAATCCGGTTAGAACTATTTAATGCTATTTTTTAAACAACTATTTTCATGAACGAAAAGTTGAAAGAATTATCTTCCCGATTAGAAGGCGAATTATATCTCGATGACACGATGAGATTGCTATATGCAACAGATGCCTCAGCATACCAGGAAAAACCATTGGCCGTAGCTATACCAAAATCAGTTATAGATTTAAAAACATTAATTGCTTTTGCAAAAGAAAACCACACTTCATTAATACCCAGAACAGCCGGAACATCGTTGGCAGGGCAAGTTGTAGGCAATGGAATTGTAGTAGATGTATCCAAAAATTTTACAAAAATTATTGAATTTAATAAAGATGAACATTGGGTTCGTGTACAACCCGGCGTTATAAGAGATGAACTGAATATGTTTTTGAAACCTTATGGATTTTTGTTTGGTCCTGAAACATCCACTGCCAACAGGGCTATGATGGGCGGAATGGTTGGCAATAATTCGTGTGGTTCCAATTCAATTGTATACAGAAGTACAAGAGAGCATTTGCTTGAGGTAAATGCATTGCTTAGCGACGGAAGTGAAGCAATTTTTAAAGCAATATCAATCGATGAATTTCATGAAAAATGCGAAGGCGAAAATCTTGAAGCAAATATTTATAAAACCGTAAGAAGTCTATTAAGCAATTATGACAACCAGGTAGAGATAAGAAAAGAATTTCCTAAAAAATCAGTTGAAAGACGAAATACAGGTTACGCCGTTGATATTCTACTGGACACGGCTCCCTTCACTGCGGGGACTGAAGATTTTAATTTCTGTAAACTGATAGCGGGATCAGAAGGAACACTTGCATTTATTACAGAAATAAAATTAAATGTAGATCCCATACCTGCTGATGAAACAGGATTGCTTTGCGTACATTTTAATTCTATTGATGAAGCATTGCGTGCCAATTTGATCGCATTAAAATATAATCCACGGGCAAGCGAGTTGATTGATAATTATATTTTAGAATGCACCAAAGACAATATTGAACAAAGTAAAAATCGCTTTTTTGTTAAAGGCGATCCTGCTGCAATTCTTGTTATAGAATTAACTGCGGCTACCCGTGAGGGGATTGTAAGCATGGCAAATGATTGTGAAGCTGAAATGCGTAATGCAGGTTTAGGTTATCACTTTCCGTTATTATTTGGTGATGATTCAAAAAAAATATGGAGCCTGCGTAAAGCAGGACTCGGATTATTGGGCAACATGCCCGGAGATGAAAAAGGTGTGCCTGTTATTGAAGATACCGCTGTTGATGTTAATGACCTTCCTTCCTATATTTCAGAGTTTAATAAGATATTACAGAAATATAATTTACATGCGATTCACTATGCACACGCAGGTTCCGGAGAACTCCATCTTCGCCCGATAATTAATTTAAAAACTGTTGAGGGCAATCGCCTCTTCAGAATTATTGCAGAAGAAATTGCAACTCTTGTAAAAAAATACAATGGTTCGCTAAGTGGTGAGCATGGTGACGGAAGATTGCGTGGCGAGTTCATTAAACAAATGGTTGGCGAAAAAAATTACGAGCTATTTAAAACAATAAAGCACACATGGGATCCGCAAAATATTTTCAATCCAAATAAGATTGTTGATACGCCGCCAATGAATACCATGCTGCGATATACACCAGGGCAAAAAACGCCAGCCTTCAAAACAATATTCCGTTATTACAACCAGGATGTGTTGCAACA
>JAICKT010000282.1 GCA_025927795.1 Parafilimonas sp.
AATAAAAAAATTCGGTGAATGTTTTTCAACTGAAGATGTGAAAGAAGGTGTGAATGCTTTTTTGGAAAAAAGTAAAGCAAATTTTAAAGGGAAATGATTTGGTTAATGCACCGCTGTTACATTTACTTTTTTGATTCCCTTTAAATGCAATTCAATATTTCTCTCTCTTGCCTTACTTTCATATTCGCTTATGATTTCCAAAATATCATAATCAATAAAATTACATTCACTTCCGTCAATTGTTAATTTGCTGTTTTCGATAACATCATCTAACGCTTTACGAAGGTTTACTTTGTTCAGAAAAGTAACATTTGAATTGAGTCTGATGTATTCTGTTTCAATTCCGCCAACAACTGCTTTTGTAATTTTATATTCTGCCTTAAAATTATTTCGTACAATAAAATAAATGGAAATTAAAAGCCCGATGCTGACACCAATTAATAAATCGCTAAACAGTATTACAACAATTGTAATAATAAAAGGCAAAAATTGTTTCCAGCCAAGGCTCCACATATTGCGAAACAATTTTGGTTTAGCAAGATTATAGCCAGTGATAAGAAGAATAGCGCAAAGCGAAGCATAAGGAATTTTATTCAGCAAGAACGGTACAAAACTTACAGCAAGCAGCAAAAATAATCCGTGTGTAAATGCAGATAATTTTGTTCTTGCACCTGCATCAACATTTGCTGCACCACGCACAACCACCGCTGTAATAGGAATGGCGCCGAGTAACCCGCACATTATATTGCCAATGCCTTGTGCAACCAGTTCACGATTTACGGGCGTAATGCGGTTGCGCCTGTCTAATTTATCAATCGCTTCAATACATAACAAGCTTTCGAGTGTTGCAAGCAAACCAATAGTTATTCCATCTTTCCATATTTCTGCAGAAGAAAAAAACCTCGAAAAATCCGGAAAAGAAATATTCGATAAAAGATTGTTTGGAATATTTACTAACTGTGCTCTTTTTAAAGAATAGCCGGAGGCAACATTGGTAAAAATTATGTTGGCAATAACGCCGATAAGAACAGCTAATAATGGTGCGGGAATAACTTTAAATTTTTTTGCAAACGGAAATTGTAAAATAATCAGCACCGCAAGCGAAATAATGGTAATTAAAATTGCGCCTCTTGTTATGTGTTGATTGAAGTTTATGAAATTGCTTCTGAAAGTGCTTGGTCTAAACAACCTGAGAAATCCATTCGTCCAAAAATCCGGTCGGTCGTAACCCAATGCAAGCGGAATTTGTTTTGAAATAAGAATAATGCCTATGGCTGCGAGCATGCCTTTAATAACAGCAGATGGAAAATAGTATGCAATTACACCCAGCTTTAGAATGCCAAGCAAGAGTTGAAAGATACCTGCAACAATAACAGTAAGAAGAAAAATTTTGAAATCACCAAATGAAACAATGGATGCCGCAACTACTGTTGTTAAGCCGGCAGCAGGACCTGAAACAGCTAACTGCGAGCCGCTGATAAGCGAAACAACAAGCCCGCCGATAATGCCTGATAAAATGCCTGTGTACAATGGCGCACCTGATGCTAATGCAATGCCTAAACAAAGCGGAAGCGCAACAAAAAAAACCGAAAGTCCGGCAGGTAAATCATATTTAAGCCAGATAATCCGGTAATACTTAATTGTTCTTTTCACGATAAGCAGAATTGCTTTGCGCGGCAAAAGTAGAAATTTAGTAGCGCAATAAATTGAAATATGCAGCAGCTATTAAAATATTATTTATACACCGGTGCTTTCAATACTACCGTATCATCAGGAAATAAAGGCACATTATAACCGCCTGAATCAATCACAACTTTTGGAAAATATTTTTGCAATTGCGAAAAATCACCTTCTGTAATTTTTGTTTTATAAATATAGATTGATTGAAGTTGCTTTAAGTTTTTCAACGCTTTCAATCCTTCAGCAGTAATATGTGTACCCACAAGATTTAACGATTGTAATTGTTGCAAAGATGAAAGCTGTTGCAAACCTTTATTTGTAATTAAAGTATTGTCTAACTGCAAAAAAGTAAGGTTAGTGCATTGCGCAATAAATGACAAGGCACTGTCGCCAATTTTTGTATCGCCGCATTTCAGCCAAACCAATTGTTTTTTTAAGGGAAGCAATAACGCCATGTCTTTATCATCAACATTAGTTGCCGTAACAAAATTTGCACTGAGATAATTGCTGTTTTGTGCAACAGGCAAAACAACTACACCTTCATCTTTTAACTGCTGTACAGCTTTTGCATCTGCTGCTTCAACGGGTGAAGCAGGAATATTTGCCGGTAATTTGTGCTCTTCATGACCAATCTCCAGTTGCAATAAATAACTTTTTATTGGGTCTGGTTGCGGCATCTGTTTTACTTTCCTTAATGTATCATCACCATTCTCAATCCACCAATGTAATAATGCAATCTGTTTATCCGTGAGTTGTGGTTTTTCTCTTGGCGGCATATGCTTATCTTCTTCATCAGACAGCAATAATCGTTTTATCAAATCACTGTTATCAGGTTCGCCGGGCGTAATTATTTTTCCATCTTTACCACCTTTCATTATCAAATCAAATTTATCTAAACGCAATCCACCTTTTTGCCGCTTTGAACTGTGGCAAGAATAACAGCGTGTTTGCAGTATGGGTTGAATCACGCTGTCATACACTTTTGCTTCCTGCACATTTGCAAGTGGTTTTATTTTCGCAGTATCATTTTCATCAGCACTAAAATTGAAAGAAATATAATCGCTGCCATGTGTAAGTGAACCGCCTAAATGACCGGTAACAAAAATCAATACGAATAAACCAATTCCAAGAATTTTATACACAACATCAAACTCGCTTCTTGCAACCTTCATATATAAAAACATAGATACAATTGCAACACCAATGCCCATCCACATATGCCAATCAACCAAAGGTTTTTCATATTTATCTGTTGTTGACAAAACATATCCTGTAATGCAAGAGAGCAGCGCGGAGCAAACACCAATTAATAAAATGATTTTTATAACCTGGTGCGAAATATTATACTTCGAATTTTTTCTCAGCCATAATAACAGCAGTGCAATAAGTAAAATACCTATCGGCAAATGAATAAGTGCAACATGAAAATGACCAATGAATTCAGACATAGAAAAAGCTTCGATCTATGAGCTTTGAGCAAATTTAATCGTGCAAATCTTATAATCTTTTAATCCGGGTTCAGATAGCATATCTTTTTCGCAACACATCTTTCATATAAACATTAATTGCCCATTGATCTGCCAATGGCTCCTGCGTGTAAGGCACTGTCGGCATATAATTCGGCGGACCAAATTCCGTGAGTATTGTTTGCACATCACCTTTTTCTTTTTTCATTTCAATCACTTTATCCCACCATGCAAAATGTGCATCAACTGCAGGCTTCCATTCAGGTGCCCGCGGATCGTTCACCTGCGGACCTTCCTGGTGACCAATGCGTGCATGAATATGATCAACTCTTTCCAATGTCAATGCAACAGTTTCCGGTTGATCTTCCAACAAAGTTTCACTCACGTTGCACCAATGCGACACATCAAATGTTACACGCAATTCAGGAATCGTTTCAATATAATGCCGTGCAACCGATGATGAATACAACAATCTTGAACGATGTGTTTCATGACAAATTTTTATACCAGTTGCTTTTGCTAACTGCGTTGTATGATCAATAAAATTTTTGCCTTGTTCATAAGAAAAATAATCGCGACCTGAATGACAATTTATATACAAAGGTCTTTGCACAGTGTTATTCGCAGCAGCATCAACCATGTTCGTGAACGTTTTAAAATGTTCATCATAATTGCTTTCATGTCCCGCCGTTAAAAAGCCAACTTCCAGCTCGTATTTTTTCAGAGCGGCAAACAATTCATCCTGGTCTTTTTTTTCTGTCGGCCACCAAATTTCAATGCCATCATAGTTGTCTTTTTTCACTTTTGCGCAGTACTCGTCAATCGTTCCGTCAAAGCCCCAGTTGGTCGCAAGAATCTTTAATTGAAATCCCGGTTTCATATTTGTTGATTGTGGTTTTGCAAAGCTTTCTAATGATGCCAGCATTAATGCGGTTGTTGCAGTTGCAGTGGTCTGCAGAAAACGTCTTCGTTTCAATGGCAAATTTTATAAGTAATAAATAATAATTTTTATTCGATTACAAACCATGTATAGCTTTCCGGTTCTATTGAAAAGTTTAATTCAATTTTATAATCGCGGCTCAATTTAAAATTTTTTGCAACACCTTCCTGCTCTCTTATTAAAGCAGTGCTGGTAAGCCCTGTATAATACAGTGGCAGTTGTATAGTTCTCGTAATTTTTTGTTTGAGTGGATTGTACAACATCACCAATGCTTTTGTTTTTAATTGCGGATTTACATGCATAATGCCATCCCAGTCTCTTCCATCTGCACGGCGCAAGTGAATGATATCTGAATTAAGAATGTCGCGATATTTTTTATACCACTTAATTGTATTTTGAACAACTTCTTTTGTTGTATCCGTATCATATAATCTTGGTCCGCGATAGCATGCCTGAACACCTGCGCCATAATATTGCATCATCAATTGCCGGTAATCTTTCAAATGTTCTGAAAGAGGCTCCAGCACTGCACTCGAATCACCGCCCTGGTATTTTGTAAGCGGAACAAAACCCCAGCTCATGGATGGCGTTTTTTCCCACAAGCCATCATAAATATTTTGCCTGTTTAATATTTTTTGATCTTCTCTTGGCAAAGAAAAATTTACTTCGCGGTAACCAATTGCAATTTTGTTAGTGCCATCTAAAAAATACCAATCGGGAGCATTTACATACACGCCATGTTCATTGCACCAGCGATATAAGCCTTTTGCAATTCCATTTGTTTCCACTGGCTGTCATCAACATTTTTATGACCCGGATGTTTTGTTGATGCACAAACATCGCCAGGATATGGACCATCATTTTCAAAAATGTCAAAGCCTGTGTGACTAATAAAATATTTTAGTTTATCAAGATAAGCCAAACCCCACTTGCTTCCCAAACATGGTGCATGACCAAAAAACGCTGCAACATCAGGTTTGCCGGTTAGAGGATCTATCACATCATCTTCATCGCTTATTCTTCGTGAACTAAATAATGAATAACCACCAATAAAAATATTTTTACTGTGCGCATAATCTGCAAGCGATTTCCATCTCGTAATATTTTCTGCTGAGGTGTCTTCCATGTTGCAATGACTGCCGAAACTTAATATCACTGCCTCATAACCTGTAGCCGCACATTGATCAATTGCCGTTTTTACTTCATCATCATTTTTACTAATTAAATGCATGAAAATGGGATTTTCAGTTGTCCATGGCGCAATAGTTCGGTACATTTTTCTAATAGCTAAACCTCTGCGTTCACGATCGTAACTATCCATTAATAGTTCATTCGTTCGCACAGATTTAAAAATTTCACCAGACTGTAAATCAAGCCCTGTAAGCTTTTCAGGAAATACTTTTAGTAAACACGGTGTTTGATAATTATAGTTTACCTGCGACGTGTATGTACTGTCTGCAAGCCAGTGTGTTGTTTGGTCGCTGATATTGTAACGCATTGCATTATTAAATGCATAATTTGTTTCCACATAAATGCCATGTTGTTTTTTCATTTGCTCAGGCGAACCAACAACAGCACTTTCTTCTTCAACCAATCCTAATTCTTCATTCACCGGTTTTGCAATAGTGATAATATGATTTGTTTTATTTTCTATCGAAATCCATTTTACAATTAATGGAAGACCATCATATATTTCATAATGCACTTTTACAAAAACATTTTTTAAAGCAGCGATTGAAGAAACGTAATTAAACGAAATTTCTTTACCTGTGGGTTGTTGTTTATTTAATGCCCATCCTTTGGGTTTCCAGTTAATGTACGGTTGAAGATTATTTATTGTGTAAGATGTAAAATG
>JAICKT010000133.1 GCA_025927795.1 Parafilimonas sp.
AACCAAGAGAACAATTCTATGGTATTGAAGCAATCATTACAGATAGTTGCGGTAACTGGTTTAGTATGACACAACCGAAGTAAATGCAGAGTTAGTATATGGCTTAGAATAATTGAAGACATAGTTATTTAATCTTGTTACCTTATTAAGGTTACCGTTCCTTTTTTCATTTGTAACGGTTTACCTGATAATTGATATTTGCATAACCATATATAAGTGCCGGCATCTTGTTGAAGCCCATCAAGCCTGCCATCCCAACCGCGCAATGGATCTTTAGAAAAAAATATCATTTTTCCCCAGCGATTATAAATCATGAAATTGTATTGCAGCAATGTACCGGATACCAGAGGTTTGAAAATGTCATTTTTATTGTCGGCATTAGGCGTAAAAGCAGTAGGAACAAAGAGATATTCTACGCAGAAAGAATCTCTCACCATAACCTGCTCCAGAAGGCTATCGCAGCCTGCTGTATTCTTATAAAGATGCGCATAAGTTCCGGCTGAAGTTACCGTTGAATCCCACGGTAAAGTATAAGATTGATCAGAACAAATTGTTTTTGATAAAGTGCTTTGTGCAGGTGAATCGCTTATAGTAAGATTTAATATGGTTGTTGAATCACAGCCGCCTGATGATACAGTTCTATAAACAGCCGCCTGATCACCGCCTTTTATAACAGTAATTCCATTCCATACATAGGGTAGTTGTTCGTTACATATATACTTATTTTCTACCGCCATAACTGATGAATCTTTTAAAGTAAACTGTTCAATAAGACTGTCACAACCTGCTGTATTTTTATAAAGATGCGTATAGGTTCCGGCGGAAGTAACTGTTGAATCCCACGGCAAATTATAAGATTGACCAGAGCAGATTGTTTTTGATAAAATACTTTGCGCCGGTGGTTTGTCTACGCCGAGATTTAATATGGTTGTTGAATCACAACCGCCCGATGTAAGGGTAGTATAAGTAGCAGCACTATCACCTCCTTTTGTAACAGTAATTCCATTCCATATATATGGCAATTGTTCATTACAAATAGACTTATTTTCTACTGCTGTAACTGATGAATCTTTTAAAATAACTTGTTCAATAAGGCTATCGCAACCTGCTGTATTTTTATAAAGATGCATATAAGTACCGGCGGAAGTTACCGTTGAATCCCACGGTAAAGTATAAGATTGATTAGAACAAATTGTTTTTGATAAAGTGCTTTGTGCAGGTGAATCAGCTATAGTAAGATTTAATATAGTTGTTGAATCGCAGCCGCCTGATGAGAGGGTAGTATAAATAGCAGCACTATCGCCGCCTTTTGTAACAGTAATACCATTCCATATATATGGCAATTGTTCATTACAGATAGACTTATTTTCTACTGCTATACCCGATGATATTGCAAAAGGAACTTGTTTCGATGGCAGTACAAGTGCATTGTTGCATGAATTCAATAAAGTATTTCCATCACTTCCTTTTTTAGCTTCAATTGTATAATTGCCTGCCGGTAAAGGCGCAGCGAATTTAATAACAATTGAATCCGTATAATCGCTATCGTTACTGCGGTTAACACCTGAAGCACTTACAATAGCAACAGGTGCATTTGAAATAAAATCACTGCCATCGGCGGCGATGGAACTGCATGCTATATGATTGTTTAAATGTACAATAAGACTTGTATTGCCACAGGGCACATCTATATTAGTTATTTCCGGCGCATTATTAAAACCAGCAGAGGAGCCTGTAAAATCAATTGTAAAACCTGAACTGCCTGTTTCCGGCGTTACATAATTTCCAAAATTATTAATCATAACCAAATAACTTTCTCCTGCCACAGCATCTATAGCCTGAGAAAATGAGTTACCAATGGTGCCATCCGTAACATATGGTGTGTTTGAGCTTAAACTAAGACCAATTACCCCACCAACATTACTGCCGCGATTATTACTATTAAAATTACACCGCACAACGTCAGAAGGTTGTAGATTGTTACAGGTTGTTTTTGTGCTGTTTAATACACAAAAATCGTAATCATTAGCTGTGTCTACAGGAATGATTTTAAAAACTATTTTTCCTGAAGATGTTACATTTAATTTTATCCATACAGAATTCATTTCTGTGCCACCACAGGGTGTACTTGTAAGATCTGAATCTGCTCCAACTCCGGTGTAACTATTGAGAGTATAAAAGCTATTGCTGCACAATACTATTGCATTGCAGGCATCTTGCTCGGGCTGCCCGGGTGGCAGCAAAGGGGGAGTTTGTGCCCCAATATTATTGCTAACGACACATAAATTAACAACCAACAATAATATTTTGAGCTGATTTAAACAGCGCAACATAATAGTAAATAGTACAGAAACAAAAAAATTATATAATAACCATTCTACTGAATTCTGCAAAACAATTCTAATATAAAAGCAATATATTTTGCTGCGTTTTTGTATGTAAATATTATGCCAATGATGGTACCGAGAAGCTTTATCTGATTAAAGACACTGTTCCTTTTTGTGTTTGTAACGGTTCGCCTGCTAACTGATATTTGCAAAACCAAACGTATGTGCCTGCAGTTTGCAGATGACCATCTACTGTTCCGTTCCACCCTTTATAAAAATCATTTGTTGCAAAAACTTTTTTACCCCAGCGATTATAAATCACAAAATTGTATTGCAACAATTTGCCTTGTCCAACAGGTTTAAAAATATCATTTTTATTATCAGTATTAGGTGTGAAGGCTGTAGGAACGTACAAAAATTGTTTGCACGCTGAATCTTTTAAAACAACCACTTCAACAATACTATCGCAACCTGCTTTATTAATATAGTTATGTGTATAAGTTCCTGCTGAATTTACTGTTGAATCCCATGGCAAAGTATAAGGCTGATAAGAACAAATTGTCTTTGTTAAGTTGGTTTCAACGGGTGCATCACTAACGATGAGATTTAATATTGTTGTAGAATCACAACCACCCGATGAAATATTTTTATAAGAAGCAACAGCATCGCCTGCTTTTGTAACGGTAATACCATTCCATACATAAGGCAGTTGTTCGTAACAAATAGATTTATTTTCTGTTGCCTGAATGCCTGTAGAAGAAATGATAAAAGGTATTTGTTTTGATGGTAGCGCGAGTGCATTGTTGCATAAACTAAGCAAAGTATTTCCATCCGTTCCTTGTTTGGCATGTATAAAATAATTTCCTGTTGGTAAAGCAGAAGAAAAATTTACAGTGACTGTATTTGTATAACCAGTATCACCGCTGCAATTAACTCCTTCAGCACTTATAATATTTACAGGAGCATTAGAAGTAAAGTCGCTGCCATCCCGTGCAATAGAGCTGCATAAAACTTCTGTGTTTAAATTTATATTAATGCTGCTTGCATTGCAGCATGCAGGATTAATACTGCTTAACTCAGGTTGTATTCCGTTACCAAATATTGCAGTTGAACCGCTAAAATCTAAAGTGAACCCTGCAAGAGCTCCATTAGAAGTATTTTCGTTAGCAGCAACGTTATCAATCATAATTAAATAACTTTCTCCTGCGGTTGCATCTATAGCGCTGCAAAAAGAATTTCCGAAAGTTCCTGCCTGTATGTAAGGTGTCATTGAATTGATGCTAAGACCAGTTATTCCTCCCGGGTTACTGCCTTTTGTATTAACATTAAAATTGCAGCGTACAACATTTTCATATTTCAAATTGCTGCAATCAATTCCTGTACTATTGATTACAGCAAAATCATAATCATTAACAGTATCTACAGGTATAATTTTAAAAACCAATTTCCCGTTCATAGTAATATTAACTTTAAACCAAACCGAATTAAGTTCAGCACTCTTGGTAGAGGCATAACAAGGCGTAGCTTTAAGATCGGGAGTTTTTCCCTCACCACTATAACTATACGGCGTAAAAAAGTTTCCGCATAATAATAAAGCATTACATGCATCTTGTTCTTGTTGGTTAGGTGGCAATGGGTGTGTGGCTTGGGCTTTTAAATTATCGTTAATAAAAACCAGAACCAACAATAATATCATGAGCTGATTTGTACAGCGCAACATAACAGTAAAATTAAAACAGAAACAATAACAAGCTTTATGTAATAAAACGTTTTTGTGCATCCGGTAATAAATCACTGTATGAAGAAGTTTTTTATTACACTATGCTGCTGCTTTTTTATAATAAATATTTATGCGAATGATGACAGGAACGAAGTACAGGCAAATCTGAAATCAGTAACAGTATATCATTCCGGTGCTGAAATGATACACTTTGCTTCAGCAAATTTAAAAGCAGGAAATAATGAAGTAATTATTGATAACATCAGCAACAGCATTGACAGTAACAGCATTCAAATAAAAGCTCCATCATCTGTTACGATTTTAGGTTTTGAATTTTCAAGCAACTATATTATCAATATAAATAAATCACCGCGCATGTTATTGCTTGAAGATTCTCTTGAGCACATACAAAGCAACATTGATAAACTTGATCTTTCTATTAATAACACAAAAGAACTATTGGATGTATTAAAACTTAACCGTGATATTAAAGGCGAACAAAATGGTTTAAGTGTGATTGAACTTAGTAAGCTTATGGATTATTATGCAGCTAAATCCACCGAACTGGAAAATACAATTGCACAACAAACAGAAAAGAAAAATAAGGCAACTGAACTTGCGAATAAAATATCAGAACAAATAAAAGAAGAAGAAAAAAAGAATATCAGCACTGCAGGAAGATTAACACTGCAACTGAATGCGGCGGTGCCTGTAAAAGCAGATTTTACAATCTCTTACATTGCACGAAATGCTTACTGGACGCCGTTTTATGATCTGCGTGCTGATAACACACAACTACCTTTAAAAATATTTTATAAGGCGAAAATTGTTCAAACAACAGGCATTGACTGGAAGCAGGTGAAACTTTCTTTATCAACTGCAACCCCTGAACAAAAAGGCAATGCGCCTGAACTGCAATCATGGTTTTTAGGTTATATCAATCCTTATTCAAACTATAATAACAGTTTAATGGGAAGAGCAGCAGGTGTGCAAATAGGAAATACAACATCTGCGCTTAACGAAGTTGTTGTTGTTGGATACGGAACAGAAAAGAGAGATGATATTGATAAGCCGTACGTAGCGCCAAAACAGATTTATATTATCAATGGAAATATTGTGAGTGATGAAGCATTTCAACAAATAAATCCAAACAGTATAAAAAGTATTATCAAGCTTAAGCCAAATGATGCAAAAGCACAGTATGGTGATGCTGCAGCAGGAGGTGCAACTGTTGTTGAATTAAAAGATGGCTTGCCCGATTATATTGCTGTTGCGAATAAAACATTAAATGTAAATTTTGATATTGATATTCCGTTTGATGTGCCCACAAATGGCAAAGCACAAACAGCAACTTTACAAACTATTGACGCAAATACTTTATATCAACATTTTGCAGTTCCGAAGCTTGATGATGATGCATACCTGCTTGCAAAAATTCCGGGATGGGAGAAATTAAATCTATTACCGGGCGAAGCCAATATTATTTTAGAGGGAACTTATGTGGGAAAAACTTTTATCAATCCTGATAATACAACTGATACATTAAACCTCACGTTAGGCAACGATAAAAGAGTGGTGATTAAACGCGAAAAAATGCAGGATTTTAGCAGTGTAAAATTTTTAGGCAATAACAAGCTGCAAAAATTTACTTATCAGATTACAGTAAAGAATAACAAGAGCGAAGCGGTAAATATAGTTTTAAAAGACCAGTATCCTTTAAGCACGAATAAAGAAATTGAAGTAGAGTTAACAGACGCGGCAAATGCAATCATTAATAAAGATACAGGCACGTTAACATGGAACTTATCATTAAATCCAAATGAAACAAGAACACTCAATTTTTCTTACAACGTAAAATATCCAAAAGACAGAACGATTAATATTTATTAAAACAATTTTAGTTGCGAAGATTGTTTTAATTCTTTTGGCAGCTTTGCATCACCATGAACTGTTTTGCCGCCATAGTTCCAGCTATCGTTTCTTTCTTTTTCAATCAATGCATTAAAGTTGGTTTGCTCGGCAATAAAATCTTTTTCTGCGTTGGCAGCAATGGTGTGTAATTTTTTTATGGCTTCTGATTTTTCTGTGTTGCCAAGTTTTGCTTTATGCACTGCTGTTTGTAATGTGCTGATGGTTTCATCATATACTTTTGTGGGAACAGGAAAAGGATGACCGTCTTTACCGCCATGTGCAAATGAAAAACGGGCAGGGTCTTTAAATCTGGATGGCGTGCCGTGTATTACTTCACTCACCAATGTTAATGATTGTATAGTTCGGGGACCAACGCCTTCAAGCAATAACAGTTCTTCAAAATCTTTTGGTGAACGGTCGTGCGCCAGCCATAATATACTGCCCAATCTTTTTAAGTTAATATCTTCTGCTTTTACATAATGATGTGCAGGCATAATTAACTGCTGAAATTCTTTTAAAAACACAGCAGGCTCTTCTGTTGTGAATTGTAAAATATTTTGTTTAACATTCGCTGCTTCTTTTGCAGTAAGATTTAAAATAGCGCCCTGGTTTATTCCGCAAATGCCTGTATGTGGCTCTTCGGTAAAAGATGTTATGTTATCTGAATGCCAGTGATAACGCCGCGCTGTTTTATTACCTGCATTCATGCCTTGTTGTATAACAGACCAGTTGCCGTTATCACTTAAAATAAAATTATGCGTGTATAGTTGAAAGCCATCCTGCACCGCAGTGTTATCCACCTTAGCACTTAATTTACTGCTGTGTACTAAATCATAACCATTCAATCCCGTTGCGTTGGCAATCTTTAATAATTCAGCAGGCGTTTCTTTTGAAAATTTTCCTTTGCCGCCACAGATGTAAATACCCAATGTTTTTGCATTTGGATTAATCACTTTTTTCAAAGCGCCCATTACAGAAGTTGTAATGCCCGATGAATGCCAGTCCATACCCATTACTGCACCTAAACTTTGAAACCAGAAAGGGTCAGACATTTTTTGCGGGAATGCATCTTTGCCATATTCTGTGATGATGGATTCTGTAATAGCTAATCCAAGTTTTGCCATACGTTCCGCAAGCCATTTAGGTACGTAACCATAGTGTAAAGGAAGGTCAGCAGAACCGGAACGTTTCATGTTGTAAAATTACAAAGCGAAGATCGCATGTAATAATGATGAAAGTTAAAACTGGCATCTAATCCAAATAAGCCATGTCCTCTTCCGTTAAATCAATATTTACTGCTTCAAGGTTTTCTTCAAAATGTTTTAAAGAAGATGTTCCGGGAATAGGTAACATCCACGGCGAACGGTGCAGCAGCCATGCAATATTTATCTGCGCTTCTGTTGCATGATACTTCTTTGCAATGGCAGCAATACGTTCATCTTTTTTTTGATGGGCTGTTTGCAATGAAAAAAATGGAATCAGCGGCATTTGATGTTGTTCACAAATATGCAGTATATCTTCTGCGCCGCGTGTTTCACCATACGGTGCTTTTACCGAGTGCCGTTGTGCATGACCGTACATGTTTTCTACAGTAACAATTTCACCCATGCGCATCGCTCTTTCCAGTTCATCAGCATTTACATTGCTTACACCAATATGTAAAATCTTTCCTTCCTGCTGCATTTGAAACATTGCTTCCATAGATGCTTCAAATCCTTTATCACTATGTATTACCCTAAAATGTACCAACGCAATTTGGTCGAGTTTTAATGTGCGCAAATTATTTTCAATACTGCTGCGCAGGTTTTCGGGTTTATTAAATGGAATCCAGCTTTTATCGGGCTTACGTGCACCGCCCACTTTTGTACAAATCACCAAATCATCATTATATGGATACAATGCTTCAGCAATTAAACGGTTGGTTACATCTTCGCCATAATAATCTGCTGTATCTAAAAAATTTATTCCATGCGCAATGCATTGTCGCAATATTTCAAGCGCTTCATCTCTTCGTGGTGGTTCGCCATAAATGCCTTCGCCGGTTAGCCGCATGGTTCCATAACCTAAGCGGTTAACCGTTATTGGATGATTGCTTTTGCCTGCTATCGTAATTGTTTTCGGATTATTCATTTTTACTTTTTTGTTTATTCATCAACGTAAATCATACATACTTGCTCCGGCAAAAATATGAATGCATGAAGCAATAAAGGATAAAAGCTTCGTTCTGTTATCACGCCGTTTTACATCACAATGAAACGATCGTTGCAGAAATAATAATCTTCAATTGAAACTTTTATTTATTAATAGACACCGGAACAAAAATCTAAAAAATATAATCAATACAATTAAGAAAGAAAATTGTGGTCTTTAAAGATTGAAGAGAGTTTATTAATTAATATATCTATGTCTGACGGTTTCTCAAAATATTCGGCGGCACCCAGCTCTTTCATTTCTACAACTTTTTCCGGGTCTGCAAACGTTGAATAAAAAATAACAGGTACCGTTTTTAAATGGTCTATCTTTTTTATTTCAGCGAGACATTCTACACCGTTCATAACAGGCATATTAATATCAACAAAAATAATTTCAGGTGAGAATGATTTATCAGCTTTTAATTTTTCAATAGCCTGCACACTTCGGTTTAAACACACGCATAATATAGATGAATCAACTGCTTCCAATGCAAGTTTAAAAATTTCGTGATCGTCTAAATCATCATCAATTAATAAGCAGCTTATTGTGTTGTTCATACAGCTAAATTAAACATGTTAAACAGTATATGAGTTCGTTTATAAATGTTCATTTGGTAAATAAATTGTGAATTCTGCTCCCTGCTCCGGCTCGCTGTCAGCATCTATAAAGCCCTCATGGTTCTCCACAATTTTTTTGCATACTGCCAGCCCAATGCCTGTTCCTGAATACTCTTCTTTTGCATGCAGCCTTTGAAAAATGGAAAATATTCTTTCCGCATTTTGCGGCTCAAATCCAATCCCATTGTCTTTAAACTTCAATTTAAAATATTCAGCATAAGGCTTTATACCTTCAATTAAAATTTTGTCTGCAGCCACTGTTGTGCATGAAATTGTAATTACAGGTTCTTTTAAAGAAAACTTAAGTGAATTATTAATTAAATTAGAAAAGAGCTGGTTTAATTGTAAAGGAATTCCCTTAATGCATGGCAACTCATCACTTGTAATAGTTGCATTTTTTTCTGCAATCAATAATTCAAAATCAGTTTTTACATTTTCTAATACTTCATTCAAATCAATTAATTTAAACTGTTTATCTTTTTTTGAAAGACGGCTGTATTCCAATACCGCACGAATTAATTCCGTCATGCGCTGCGCAGCATTTCTTATTTTATCAAAATGTTTTTGTGTCTGTTCATCAACAACCTGGCTTTTTTCAATTACCTGTGCATACACCTGTATTTTTCGCAAAGGCTCCTGTAAATCGTGGCTTGCTACATAAGCAAATTGTTCAAGGTCTCTGTTTGATTTTGTGAGTGCAGCATTAATATTTTTTAATTGTTCTTCTGCTTCCACAATGTTTGTTATATCATGTCCCGTTGTAAAAACTGCATACACATTATTGTTGGCATCGCGAAGAGGAACAAGAAAATTTTCAAGATACTTGTTTGTGATGGGTGATTTAAATCGCTCCACATGAATAAATTCTCCCTGCAATGCTTTTTTTAAATGTGTGATAAACGGATTGTTTTCTGAATTAGGAAAAGCTTCTATGTATGTTTTACCAAGAATATTTTCTTTTTTTAAATGATATAAATTTTCGCAGGCTTTATTAAAAGAAAGTATTCTTGTTTCTTTATCATACACCGCCATAAGATCCATTGATGAATCAAGAATTGTTTGAACAAAGTCATTTTGCATTTGCAGATCTTCATTACTCTTGTTTAATTGCTGTGTGCGCTCTTTTACTTTAATTTCCAACTCACGGTTAAAGCTTGCTATTTGCATGTTTTGAATTTCGATTTGCGTAAGCATTTGGTTAAAGGCATCCGTAAGTAAACCCAATTCATCATCACTCATTTTTTCTGCGCGTACAGAGTAATCATGTTTTTCTGAAACCAGCTTTGATTTTGCCGCTAGCTCAAGTATAGGTGCAGAGAAATTTTTTTGCAGCCGGCTGGTTAAATAAACTGCAAGTAAAAGTGTAATGCCGCCAAATAAAACAGCAATTAAAGCATACCATGCAAATCGTGTATAATAAGCAGTCATATCTAACTTAAGATATAATGTGCCAAGCCTTGTATCTTTTTGTAACACGGGAATAAATGTTTCAAGATAAAAGCCATTGATTGTATGACTTTCACTTTGAGGTGCAGCAGGAAAATTATCTTTAAAGGATTTTGTAGAATAAGTAGCGAACAACCTGCCCTTCTTATCATATAAACATGCAGCAATGATATTTTTTTCTGCTTTTAAAGCAGATAAAGTTTCCTGTGCGTCGCTTTCACTTTCAAATGCAATAGCAGCCGTGCTGTTTGATGCAATAATTCTTCCTTCGGTGATTAACTGATTTGAAACTGTTTCGCGAAATGTAAAAAATTCATACGCGATATATGAAGCAGAAATAAGTAATAATGCAAGACCGCCTGTGAGCAAAATAACGCTCATAAACTTTTTTCTTATTGATGTGTTACGTTTCTTCATGTTTTTACATCACTTTAAAATACTTGCTACACTTAGTAATTTTGAGCTGATGTTTAGTTCTGCTTCTTTTGCGGCATTAATATTGATTTGCAGCTTTATTTTATTGTTTGTAGTTATAAAACCTATTATGCCACCGGCTTGCGTAAACCCCTGCATATCGCTCACTGTTAATATAGCGCGGTTATTTAATGAGGATAAAACAGCGGATAAATTACTGTCATCACTTTCTATAAATAACACCTTGCAATTATTTATTTCGTTTGTATTGTGATAACGCATTATTGTTAATGGATGATTGCCC
>JAICKT010000245.1 GCA_025927795.1 Parafilimonas sp.
CAAATTTATGCTTTAGATACTATATAAAACAAATTTATTTTCTTATTAAAACAATCACCATAATTGTTGGAGTATGGGCATCGATAAAAATATTAGTAGGCTGGCAATTGAATAACAATTCACATCGTTCATCTTTTTTTTGTTTTCACTTTATTTTACCGCCATGTGCCTTAATAATTATACGGGGCTTAAAGGCAGTTGCATAATAAACACACTTCCTTCACCTTCCTTGCTTTCAACTTTTATAGTTCCATTGTGCTCTTTGGTAATTATATCGTAAGCTAAACTCAAACCCAATCCTGTTCCCTGCCCGGTTGGCTTTGTGGTGAAGAAGGGCTGAAATATTTTATCAATAATATTTTGCGGAATGCCGTTGCCATTATCGCTTATTTTTATTTCAACTGCATCATTTAATTTTTTTGTTTGAACGATTACCAAACCTGTCAGGTCTTTAAGACCTGACAGGTTTTTGCGCTTTTCATTCACTGCATAAAAAGCATTATTAAAAAGATTGAGTAATACCCTACCAATATCCTGCGGAACGATATTTATTTTACCGATACGCTCATCAAACTCTGTTTTAAAATCAGCATTGAAACTTTTGTCTTTTGCTCTCATGCCATGAAAACTCAATCGTAAATATTCATCGCATAAAGCATTTATATCTGTTGGTTCTTTTTGCCCTGAACTTTTGCGTGAATGCTGCAGCATGTTTTTCACAATTGCATCGGCACGCTTGCCATGATGATTTATTTTTTCAAGGTTTTGTTTAATATCATCTATTATTTCTGTTGCAAGTTGCAGGTTGCCTGTTGCAAGTTCTTCTTTTACTTCATCCAATAATTCATCACTTACTTCAGAAAAATTATTTACAAAATTTAACGGGTTTTGAATTTCATGCGCAATGCCTGCAGTAAGTTCACCAAGGCTTGCCATTTTTTCTGATTGTACTAATTGTTGTTGTGTTTGTTTTAATTCAATCAACGTTCTGTCAACTTGTTTTTTTGCCGCTTCCAGTTTATTAAAATCTTCGTAGCGTGCATACGCAGTAGAAAATGCATCGGCGATAGATTGAATTAAATTTATTTCATCATCACTCAACTTTGTTGTATTTCCAACATATAACATGCCTTGTAAAAAAGGTAGAAAGTGTAAATAAAATCCGCCATGCGGAATAGTTTGTAAATATTGTTCCGATGATGTAAGTGCGCCTTGTGTTACCAGCATGTTAGCAAATTCTGTAAAAGCATCTTCATCCCAATGGTCAATATAATTTTTGTTGTTGCGCCAATGGCTGATAACGTGTTTAATATTTCCCGGTGTATGGTAAGGAATATGAAATGCAGCAATCGCTTTTCCGTCTGGTGTTGAAAGAAATGTATGAATGCGTTGCTGTTCATCATTCATAATAAAAACACCGCAGCGAATAAACGGAACGCTGAGAATATTTAATTCATTCCAGATGAGCGGCGTTATTCTTTCTAAATCTTTTGTGGTGCGCATAGAAGCAATGTCTGCACGAATGCGGTCGAGCGCAGCTTGCTTGATGGCTTCTTTTGCACTGGTTTCTGATTTTTGTAAATCAATGTATCGCCTGAATGTTAAATCAATAATGTTTGCAAATCGTTTTAAAATTTTTATGTCCGCTTCATTGTACGGTGCTTCTGACCAGGCATATAAACAGCCAATAGTGAATGGAAGAAAAGTGCCGTACTGCTTTTGTCCGCGCTGCTGTTCAGGAGCTTTTACAGATAATCCTTTTAGCAGTAATTCATAATACAACTTTAATTGCTTGCCGCTCAACTCTGGAAAATATTCTTCATTCTTTATCCATGTATCATAAATGTTTTTCAGTACCGGATGACCGGATAATTCAACCCAACCTATTAATGCAAGATTGTCTTCATCTGCAGATGAAGTGGCAGAATATAATTGTGCTTTGCGCGATTCTTTGCTCAGTAACCCAACACCGCATCGTATAGGATTAATGCCGAGTTTTCTTAATTCTGTAAATACAATACTGGCGGTTGATGAAAGGTCGTTACTGTTGTGCATTGCCATGGCTCTGCCGCGAACTCTTTCCAGTGCTGCTTCTATTGTTGCTTCTCTTGCCTGCGCTTCAGCTTTTTGCAAATCAAGAAAACGTGTATAGGTAAGATCAAAAACACCGGCGAATCGTTTTAATAATTCAATTGTTAATTGTTCCGGCTGTTTTAAAGTTGATATACAGATAAATCCGCGTGAAAAAAAGGCTGAACTCACCACTCTTTCCCCTGTTACATCTTCAGCTCTTACAGGAATTTCATAAAAGCTGTTCCTATACCTAATCCATTCTTTCAATTCTTTTCCAGCTAAATCAACAATAACAAAGTCTGGGCGTTCTTTCCATGCTTTATATAATTTATTCATTAATGTGGGCTCCGTAATGCTTAAATTAAACATACGATTTACCTGCAATCCACTTCCACTCCAATCAGTAGGACGCATTTCAACCATTCCTTCAGCTTCATTTATGGTACCAATGGTTATTTGCATTGGATCTTCACCTAAATCTTTAAATTGCTGGAACAATAAAGCAGCAGCTTCAGAAAGCTCATCACTTTTCTGCATTGCCATTGTTCTTGCACGCACTCTTTCCAATGCAGCTTCAATCTGCGCTTCTCTTGCCTGTGTTTCTGCATTTTGCAAATCGAGATAGCGCTTGTATGTTTGGCCAAACACAGAAGCAAAACGCTTAAGAATTTTCTTAGATTCCGGCGGTAATTCTTTTATTGAAAAAACAAAAAGACTGCCTTCAGCGAAATAAAAATCATTATGAAATATCTTTAATGGCAGGGATGAGATTTCATATTTTATAGGATAGTCAGGATAATTATTGATTGCAGTAAAATAGTTAATTAAGTCTTTTCCTTTTAATTCATAAGAAAAAGAATCTTTGTTATTCTTCCAGTTATGATAGGCGCCCTGTAATAGCGAATGCATATTCATATCCAACCGACCGATAACCAAATCAACTTTTCCGCTGGTTTCTGACTTTGCAGTCCATACTTCCATTTTATTATCATGCTGCATTATGCCTATTCCGCAACGCAAAGTTTCAATGCCTAACTTTAATAGTTCATCAAACATAGTTGTCACTGTTTCGCCAACATCGGCACTGTTGTGCATCGCCATTGTTTTACTTCTTACTCTTTCAAGCGATGCTTCAATCTGTGCTTCTCTTGCCTGCGCCTCTGCTTTTTGCAGGTCGAGGAAACGGGTATAGGTTTGTTCGAATACTTTACCGAATCTTTTAAAGATATCATGCAATTCAGGATGCGGCTCTAATGTGATAAACATAAGATTACCGTGCGAAAAATTTACCAGGTGAGTTATTTGAGAAGAAGGGAGGGTTACTTCGCTAAGAAAAACATTATCTCCTGTTTGAGCCTGGCGTTGTTTGGCTACATAGCCAAAAATTGATTTACAATCTTCTCCCGATAATTCGATAAACCAAAACTCTTCTCCCTTTTGTTTGGATTCATAAAAACGCCACAAGGTTGGATTTTCAGTGAATGATAGTTTAACAGGTGGAAGCATTTTGCCACCACGTGCTATAAAAGAGGTGCATCCTGTTTCTTCCTTTCCCCAAATATTAAATCCGCAACTCCATAACACAGTGCCGAGTGATTGCAACTGCTCAAATAAAAGCAAAGCGGCTTCTGTAAGCTCATCACTTTTTTGCATTGCCATGGTTCTTGCACGCACTCTTTCTAATGCTAATTGTATTTGTGCTTCTCTTGCCTGTGCTTCTGCTTTTTGCAAATCAAGAAAACGCGTATAGGTTTGTTCAAACACTTTTCCAAACCGAAGAAATATTTGTGTTTCATTAAATGGTTTGGTTGTAATAAAAAGTAAATAACCATATTTAAAAGTAATCGCATGGTTTTTTTGCCATGTTGGAAGTGGATAACCGCTATCTATAAATTTTTGAAGTCCTTGTTTAAATGCAGGAATTTGCATAAACGCTTCGTAATATTTTTTTTGTCTTTCTCCCTCATAAACTTCTTCGTAAAAGCCTTCTCCATTTTTCCATGCTTCATACATGCGTTGTTCACCCGGCTCAATTGTATATGGATGAGAAAACACACCAATGCTTGTCCATTTTTCAACCATCACACTGTTCTTATCACATATAGCAAATGCCACCCCTTGCAATTCAGCACCAAGTTGTTTCAATTGATCAAACAAGAGTTCTGCAGTTTCGGTTAATTCAGAACTTTTATGCATTGCCATAGTTCTTGCACGTACTCTTTCCAATGCCGCTTCTATCTGTGCTTCTCTTGCCTGTGCTTCGGCTTTTTGTAAATCGAGAAAGCGTGTATAGGTCTGCTGAAATACTTTTCCAAAGCGCATCAATATTTTATTCTCCGCATCAGTGTATGGAATGGCAGAAAAATTTTCGATGTACAAACCCACATTATCTAACAACACTGTTGACACAGCAAGACCTTTGCATTGCATGTAAAATGCTTTTGCTTCTTCAGGTATTGTAAATAATTTAAAAAGGGATTGATAGAACTTGTTTTTTTCTTCAAAATTCAGCAGATCAGTATAAAACGTTGTTCCCTTTGCTTTGGCTTCAAGAAAACTATTCCATGTGGGTGTATCAAAATATGGAATGATTGCAAAGAAAGGTTCAATGTTAGGGTCAGCCAGCCAAATGTGCATGTCATCATGGATGTTGTAATCAATGTAGAAACCTGCATGCTCCGCATTAATACTGAGATGAACAAACTGCTCAAGCACCAAACGTATTACTTCTTTTAGTTCGTCGCTTTTATGCATTGCCATACTGCGACTTCGCACTCTTTCCAATGCCGCTTCAATTTGTGCTTCCCTTGCCTGTGCTTCTGCTTTTTGAAGATCGAGAAAACGGGTATAGGTTTGTCCAAATGCATTGGCAAATCTTTTTAATAAGGCATCCTCCTCGTCGCTGAAAGGTATTGTGTTGAATCTGCAAATTGAAACCCAGGTGTCTTTCAAAATCACCATTGACCATGCATAGCCAGGCTTTTCATACATTGACTGTTTGTGCTCTTCGGAGGTTAAATCCTTATATATTGTTTGGGTATTAATGTAATCCTGCCACGAGTCTTTCTCTTCTTTTGAGAACACGTCTTTAAATAGGTCTGTACCATCCTTCCTGAAGGTTTCAATATTTTTTTCCACATGGTGGAAATAGGGGTGATCTATGCGGGGAAAATGAACATAATTATTAAAAATAGTACCATCGTCTGCTGCCACCTCAATCCATAAATCCCAATCTCCGCCGGGTATTCCATTGCTGAAATTCGCAACTTGCAGATTTACTCCCAGCTTTACGAGTTGCTCAACTAATAAATCCAGTACTCCCAGCAAATCATTTTGTTTCTGCATTGCCATTGTTCTTGCTCTCACTCTCTCCAATGCTAATTGAACTTGCGCTTCTCTTGCTTGCGACTCTGCTTTTTGCAGATCCAAAAAACGTGTGTAAGTCTGTTCAAATACAGAAGCAAATCTTTCTAAAAGCTTTACACTTTCTTGCGAACGTTCTTCATTCGATTGAACATTCAATAATCCTTTTGAAAAAAATGCAACGTTGATAATCCTTCTTTTTTCATTTGAATTTACTGCTGCACCACCTTTGCCTGCTCGATAGGTCATGAACTCCGTTAATGCATTTCCGCTCAGGTCAATCACCAACGATTTTTTATTTTCTTTCCATGCTTTGTAAATTTTATTGGTAACATTTGGTTCATCAATTGAAAATTTGAAGACTTTATTTATTGGTTGTGCATACATCGTAACCCAATACTCAATTACATATTCGTCTTCATTAATTACGCCGATCGTTGCCTGGTCGGGATTCTCGCCTAATTCTTTGAATTGCTGAAAAAGAACATACACCGCATCTGAAAGTTCATCACTCTTCTGCATTGCCATTGTTCTTGCGCGAACTCTTTCTAATGCTAATTGTACTTGTGCTTCTCTTGCCTGCGCTTCGGCTTGTTTTAAATCATTGAAACGTGTATAGGTAAGATCAAAAACTTTTGCGAAGCGAAGGAGTATATTAAAATGTTCTTCTGATAAAGGTTCAAGTGTGGCTAAAGTAAGATTGCCGAAATTATTGAACGATGCATTTAAATAAACACGATCAGGAGCCTTCATGCCCTCTATTACAAAATCAGGCAATAGTGAAAGTTCAGTTTCATTGAACAGAAAGTTATCTGTTTTTATTTTGTTTTCGCCTTCGAGACAATATTGCCATTTTAATTCTCTGTTATACCAACCTTTTAAATACTCATTAAAAAAAGGCATATCAGCATACTTAACAAAGAAGTTCATTGGTGTGGAAGGTGTTTCAGAATTTGCCATCCACCATCGAACTCCTTTTTCGTTGCCTTCATAGATTAGTATTACACATCTTGTAAGTACAAGATCGAGCTTTGTTAATTCAGTAAACACAGTTCCTATAAGAGCATTCAACTCTTCAGATGTTTGCATTGCCATTGCTCTCGACCTTACTCTTTCAAGACCTAATTCAATTTCTGATTCTCTTGTTTGTGCTTCGGATTTTTGCAAATCGAGAAAACGGATGTAAGCCTGTTCAAAAACTCTTGAAAATCGTTTTACAATATCAATTTGTTTTGAAGATAATAACTTGCCTTCAAAGTCATTTACAACAATCATGGAGTTTTTGTTAAGCGCTGCTGACATTGTATAGCGTTCA
>JAICKT010000268.1 GCA_025927795.1 Parafilimonas sp.
AACTTGATTTTTAGAGATGTCTCGTTACCTCGACATGACGTACTAAGAACATTATTTAATAATAACAATTACCTCAATGAAAAAATTTTCGATTGCGCTTTTGTTGTGTTTACTCACATCACAAATAATCTATGCGCAAAATCAGCCGAAAGCAGAAATTATATATCATGTTTTTCAAAGAAGTTTTTATGACAGCAATGATGATTTGCAGGGCGATTTAAAGGGGCTTGAACAAAAATTAGATTACCTGCAGAATTTAGGAGTTACATCTATTCTTTTATTGCCGTTGTATGAATCTGTTTTTTATCATAATTATTTCGCAATAGATTTTGCAAAAATTGACCCGGAGTTTGGCAGCATGCAGGATTACATCAACCTAGTTAAAGAAGTACATCACCGCCACATGAAGATTTATCTCGACATGGAGACGCAGTATGTAACCGAAGACCAGTTGTGGTGGAGAGATTCATACAATAATTTAAAATCGAAATACAGCGATTATATTTTGTGGGATGATTCTGCGCATACAAAACCATCGAGTATTGTATTTGGTGTTACAGGTTTGTTAGGTTATGACAGCACGTACAGAAGAATAACAACAGCAAACTTATATAGCAAAGGCGTGCAGGATTACAATTATAAATTGTTCAGCTATTTTGTTGACCCGAATGGTGATGGAAAATTTGATGATGGCGCAGATGGATTTCGCTTAGACCACATGATGGATGATTTGGATAATAAAGGAAGATTGACAAATCTTTTTTCAAATTTTTGGGCGCCGTTATTAGAATCATTGCGTAAGATAAATCCAAAAATAAAAATCGTTGCAGAGCAAGCTAACTGGGCATCTTACGGTTTTGATTATTTTTCTAAAGGCGATGTTGACAGAGTGTTTGCTTTTGGTTTGCAATATGCTATTTCATCTTTTGATAAAAAGAAAATTACAACACTGGCTGATACGATTTTTGGACAAACGCCTGCAAATAAACAGCAGGTTGTTTTTATCGAGAACCACGACATGAAACGTTTCGCGTCTGCTGTTCATAACAATTTAGATAAAGAAAAAGTGGGTGCTGCATTTAATTTATTGATTGGCGGTTTGCCTTCGATTTATTATGGTCAGGAGATTGGAATGTTTGGCTCCGGTGGTTTTGGAAAATTTAACAGCAGCGATGGCAACGATATTCCGCAACGCGAAGCATTTGAATGGAATGCATCAGATAGTGGAAAAGGTATGGCGCTTTGGTATAAAAATACTGGTCCGTGGTGGGATAGCACGAATGATATTGCAAACGATGGCGTCTCATTAGAAGAAGAAAAAAATAATCCGAATTCAATTTATAATTATTATAAAAAGCTGATCGCATTACGTCAATCAAATGCAGCATTGAGTTTTGGAAATTATAAAACAATTAATAACACTAATGATTCTGTTGTAACATTTATGCGTTCGTATAAAAATGAAAATGTTATTGTAGCAGTGAATTTATCTTCATCGAAACAAGTGGCAAATTTTAGCGATAGTAATTTTTCCAACAAGCATTTTAGAATTTTGTTTGGTGATGAAAATATTAATCACTCATCTTTTTCTTTGAATGCGTATGAAGTTTGTGTATGGAAGGAAGAATGAATTTTATCGGTCTGACGCTTTTGAAGCGTCTGACCGTGTACCAACAATTTATTCCAGAGATGTCCCGTTCCTCGACATGACGTGCGGAATGCTTAATTAAACATAATCCTTTTGAGCGTCATTTCGACGATAGGAGAAATCTCCTGTGATTAATAAATGCAAAATTCAAACGCATCAACTTTACTACACTCATTATCTTTATTTAAAAAAAATAATTTGCTTCTAAATAATCCCATTGATATCAGCGAAGATTTTTATAAACCTGAGAATGAATTTTTTCTTGCCGGAAATGTAACGCGGTTTGATGCATCAAAAGCAGAAGGCACAATTCAATGGAATTTCAATCGCTGGGCTTATGATTGGTTTTTTAATAAAATTGATAAGCATCTTCAACCGCAAACAGAAAAATCGGCGCCGTTCCAGGATTATGATGTACATCCGCACTGCAAATTTTCTGTCAGTTTTATTTCGCAACGCACATTTCGTTTGCGCATGCAAACAACAACTGCAAAACAAACAGAACATCCATCATTAATGTTGGTTGATGAACCGCCGGCTGATAAAACATGGAAAATAAAAGAATCAAAAAATGAAATCATTTATAGCAACAATGCCGGAAAAATTATCATTCAAAAAAATCCATGGCAGTTACAAATATTCGACAACAATGATAATTTATTAACGTCAACCAAAACCGCAGAAACTTTATCCGGCATGCATTCCAAAATGCTGCCTTTTTTATTTATGCGAAGAGCAACAGATAATTCACGAAGTATTGCTGCATCCTTTTCTTTACATACAGATGAAAAAATTGTTGGCTGCGGTGAAAGCTTTACTGCATTAAATAAACGCGGACAAAAACTAAATTTATTTACAGCCGATACGCAAAGCACAGCATCGCAACAAATGTATAAACCCATTCCATTTTTCTTTAGCAATAAAGGTTATGGAATGTTTGCGCATACATCAACGCCGTGCACATTTGATTTTGGGAACACACACGCAGGAAGTCAAACCTTATTTATTGGTGAAGATGCTTTAGATATTTTTTTCTTCATCGGTTCGCCAAAAGAAATTTTAAATGAGTACACAAATCTTACAGGCAAAAGCCCGCTAATGCCACTATGGTCTTTTGGTCTGTGGATGAGCCGTTTTAGTTATCGTTCACAAAAAGAAACATTAGAGGTTGCTGAAAATTTAAGAGCGAATAAAATTCCATGCGATGTAATTCATATTGATGCGGGCTGGTTTAAAAAAGGTATTAATTGCGATTATAGTTTTTGCAAAGAAAATTTTCCATCGCCCAAAAAAATGATGGGCGAATTAAGTGAAAAAGGTTTTAAAACATCGCTGTGGCAAATACCGTATTTCACGCCCCTCAATCCAATCTTTGATGAAGTAATAAATGAACAATTATTCACTAAAGACGGAAATGGAAATTTACCAACGCAAGATGCCATACTTGATTTTTCAAACGAAAAAACAAAAGCATGGTACTCAAAAAAATTAAAAGCATTGTTTGATTTAGGTGCATCGTGTATTAAAGCAGATTTTGGCGAAGCAGCACCGTTGAATGGTTTTTATGCATCCCAACGCAGCGGGTTTTATGAGCACAATTTGTATCCGCTTCGATATAATAAATTGGTGAGTGAAATCACAAAAGCATCAACCAAAGAAAATATTATTTGGGCAAGAAGCGCATGGGCTGGCAGCCAGCGTTATCCTGTGCATTGGGGCGGGGATGCAGAAGTTTCTGCTATTGGGATGGCGTGTTCATTAAAAGGTGGGTTATCGTTAGGTTTAAGCGGATTCACATTTTGGAGTCATGATATTGGCGGATTTTCTGCAGCGCCAAACGAAGAATTATTTAAGCGATGGACGTTCTTTGGTTTGCTTTCATCGCATAGCCGTGTTCATGGTTTCCCGCCGAGAGAGCCTTGGTTTTTCAGTGAAGATTTTCAAAACACTTTCAGGAAAATTGTTGAGCTGAGATATAAGCTGATGCCATACATTTTTACACAGGCATACATTGCATCGCAACAAGGTTTACCATTAATGAAAGCTTTGCTGTTGAATTATCCTGATGATGAAACTGCCTGGTTTATTGATGATACATATTTGTTAGGTGAGGATGTATTGGTTGCACCATTAATGGAAAACACAACTGCGCGAAAAGTTTATTTACCTGCAGGAAAATGGATAGATTATCAAACCAAAAAAATATATGAAGGTGAAAAATGGCATTTGATTGAAGCAGGTGAATTGCCCGGAATTTTATTGGTAAAAAATAATAGTTTGATTCCGCACATTGAACTGGCACAAAGCACAGCGTTTATGAATTGGTCGAAGATTGAATGGGTTGCATTTTCAAATTCAACACAAGCAGAAGGAAAGTTGTTTTCACCTCAAACAAATAAATTACAAACAGTAACTGCTTCACTTCAAAACAAAAAATGGACTTGGAATAATAAGACTGCAACAAAAAATTTCAACATAAAAAATTATACATAAAATTTCACGCAAAGCAAGAAAGCTTGCAAAGAAAATAAAAGTTCTTTGCGTCTTAGCTTACTTTGTTTCTTTGCGTGCAATAAATTGAGAAAAACGCCATGAAAAAAACTAACACACTTTTATATATCCTTGCGCTGTTAAGAATTATCATTCCTTTTTTTTTACAAAACCCGGTTTACGAACCACACCGCGATGAATTTTTATATTTAGCAGAAGGTCACCATCTCGCATGGGGTTTTATGGAAGTTCCGCCGATGCTTTCTGTTTTTGCGTGGCTGATAAATGTATTAGGCAATGGCATGTTTTGGATAAAGTTAATGCCGTCTTTATTTGGTGCAGCAACATTTATTGTAGCAGGAAAAATTATTCAATCGCTCGGCGGCAAATCGTTTGCATTGATACTTTTATTTTTTTCATTTCTATTCGGTGCTTATTTAAGAATGTTCTTTTTGTTTCAGCCAAACGCGCCTGAAATATTTTTCTGGACGATGATTGCATTTGGTTTTATTCGGTTTACTCAAACTAAAAAAAATAAATGGCTCTATGTTTTTGGTGTTAGTGTTGGTTTGGGCATGCTGAGCAAATATTCTGTTGCATTTTATACCGTAAGTATTTTACTCGGGTTGCTGTTTACAAAACACAGAACAATTTTTACTAATAAACATTTTTGGTATGCATCATTAATTGGATTTATCATCTTTCTTCCAAACTTAATCTGGCAATGGCAAAATCATTTTCCTGTTATTGTGCACATGAACGAATTACAGCAAACGCAATTACAGTACATAAATCCCTCAGGATTTTTAACTGACCAATTGCTACTTTTCTTTCCTTGCTTTTTTATATGGCTTGTAGGGTTATTCAATACACTTTCCTCAAAACAATATCGTTTTATCGGGCTCGCTTATGTGTTTGTAATTATTTTGTTATTGATTGGTCACGGGAAAAGTTATTACTCAGCAGGTGTTTACCCGCCTTTATTTGCATTCGGCGCAACTGCGCTTGAAAAATTTACATCAATCAAAAGAAAATATCTGCGTTATGCATTTATAATTTTCGCATTAGGTTTTGGATTATTTGTTGTTCCAATCTTACTACCCATATTACCACCGAAACCCCTTGCAGATTTATATATAAAGATGCACACAGAAAAAACAGGTTCATTAAAATGGGAAGATTTAAAAAACCATCCGCTGCCCCAGGATTTTGCGGACATGTTAGGTTGGGAAGAGATGACGCAAAAAGTTGCAAAGGCATATAATATAATGAGCGATTCAGAAAAACAAAGCGCAGTAATTTTTTGTAACAACTACGGCATGGCAGGCGCAGTAACATATTATGCACCTAAATATCATTTGCCGCAGGCTTACAGTGATAATGCAAGTTTTTTATACTGGCTTCCATCAAATATAAACATGCAAAATTTTGTGCTGGTTTCAGAAGACCCTGATGAAAAGCAACACGATTTTGCAAAGGGTTTTCAGTCAGTAATAAAAGTAGACAGCATAACAACTATGTATGCACGGGAACGCGGCGATTATATTTATTTATTTAAAGGCGCTGATGATAATTTTCGAAAATTCTTTTCAGAAAAAATTGCAAAAGATAAAGCTGAGTTTAAGTATTAGTTCAAAAAAAGCAGCCGTAAAGACTGCTTTATAATTTTCTGAGAATAATTTATTTCGACAAAATCATTTGCTTTGTATCGAGTCTTTTCCCATCAACATATAAACCGTATTGATAAGCGCCTGATGAAAGTGTAGATGCATCAACAGTTACAGAGCCTTTACCCGCTGAGAGATTTATTTGCTTTAATGCATTTCCTTTTTTATCTGTTACAATTATTTTGGCTGATGAAAATTGTTTGGGCAAAGCATAGTTAATAGTTGTTGAATTTGAAAATGGGTTCGGAATATTCTGCGATAAAGATGCAGATGAAATAATTGCAGATTGCTGATTATTTGTTGTTGATGTATTGGAAACAATCATTGTTTTTAATTCATTAAT
>JAICKT010000564.1 GCA_025927795.1 Parafilimonas sp.
AATGTTCCGGGCACAGTTGCTTTTTTACAAAACACATGGAAGAAAGTAAATCCTTCAAGCAAATTTGAGTATCAGTTTTTTGATCAGCAATTACTGGTAACACATTCCATGCTTAACGACACAGCAAACGTTTTAAGTGTGCTTGCTTTGCTTGCAGTTTTAATTTCATGTCTTGGGCTGATGGGCATGGCAACTTATACTGCAGAAACCCGCAGAAAGGAAATGAGTGTGCGCAAAGTACTTGGTTCAAGTGTATTTCAAATTATTGTTTTGTTATCGAAAGGATACATGATCTTATTAGGTATTGCAGTTGTAATAGCGGTGCCAGTTGCTTACATCGTTAATAATATCTGGTTGCAAAGCTTTGCCTCCAGGATTAGTATAACACCATGGGATATGCTTACAGATATTTTTGCATTGGCTGCTATAAGTTTTCTAATAGTTTTTTCGCAAGCATGGAAAATTTCTAATGCAAATCCTGTGAAGAGTTTGAGAACAGAATAATTCAATTCGGCAATTGGCAAATTTCCTGCCTGGCTGCAGACAGGGAAAATTTGAAAATGAAAATCAAACATCGTTAAATCATACACCTGCCTGCCGGTAGGCAGGTCAGAAATCAACTTTTATGTTTAAAAATTATTTCAAAACTGCATGGCGCAATTTGAAGAAGAATAAAACTTGTTCGCTTATCAATATTGCAGGGCTTTCTATTGGCATGGCCGCATGCTTATTGATTTTGCAGTATGTAAGTTTTCAATTGAGCTTTGATCAGTTCAATAAAAATGCTGCAGATATTTATCGCGTTGTGAACGACCGTTATCAAAATGGAAAGCTTGCACAGCACGGAACGATTACATATTCAGCAATTGGTAAAGCTATGCAGGATGATTTTCCTGAAGTGATTAATCATACACGTGTTGAACCATTCGACGGGCAAATAATAACGTATGGAAATAAAAAGATCGGAGATCAGAAAGTGCTTGCGGTTGACAATTCTTTTCTGTCTATGTTTTCTTACCAAATTCTTGCAGGTAATAAAATTACCGGATTGCAAAATCCAAATTCTATTATTCTTACTAAATCACTTGCACGCAAAATCTTTGATGTCAAAGGAAACAATTTTGAATCGTTAGTTGGAAAAACAGTTGTGATTTCGCGCGATTCACTGCCTTATAAAGTAACAGCAATACTGAACGATGTTCCTGAAAATTCTCACCTGAGTTTTGATATGCTGCTTTCTTATAACAGTTTGTTCAGCGGCGGCAATGGCGGATGGAAACAAGCAGATTATGATTTTACTGATTCTGATTTCTGGCATTATATTCAACTAAAACACGGAACAAATTACAAGGCACTTGAAGCAAAACTTCCTGCTTTTAGTGAGAGACATTTCCAGGGTAATAAAGTTTCAGGCAGTATAGAAAAATTTTATTTGCAACCACTTTCAAAAGCGCATTTGTATTCTGATTTCGAATATGAAATTGGTAATACAGCAAGCGCAACTGTTGTTTGGGGATTGTTGATTATTGCTGCATTGATTATTGTTCTTGCATGGATAAATTACATTAATCTTTCTACTGCAAAATCGATGGAGCGTGCAAAAGAAGTTGGGGTTAGAAAAGTTGCAGGTGCAAGCAAACAACAACTCATCAAACAATTTCTTACAGAGTCTTTCATCATTAATCTTATTGCGCTTTCAATAGCATTTTTAATCGTTACGCTTGTTCAGCAAGGCTTTAATAATTTAGTGCAGCACCAGTTGTCATTGTCTTATTTATTTGAAAAAGGATTGAATGGTTACAACATCAGCACTTCATTAATCATACTCATAATTGCAGGCATTTTTATTTCAGGATTTTATCCTGCATTTGTGCTCTCATCATTTAAACCAATTCTTGTTTTAAAAGGAAAATATACAACATCCGGCAAAGGAATTTTTTTGCGTAAAGTTTTAGTAGTTAGTCAATTTGCAATAACAATAACACTCATCATTGGTTCATTCGTTGTGTATAAACAAATGAGTTTTATTAATCAACAAAATCTTGGAATGAACCTTTCACAAATTCTTGTTGTAAAACCACCAATACTTACAGGTTGGGATTCAACTTTTATCAGCAGGGAGAATTCTTTTAAAAATGAGTTGAAGCAATTGCCGCATGTAAAAGGTGCATCAGTTATCGGCAGAACACCCGGCGTTGAAATGGCAAGAGCATTTGATATACATAGAACAGATGTAAATACGAATGATAAATT
>JAICKT010000537.1 GCA_025927795.1 Parafilimonas sp.
ACAAGTAGCAGGCGTGAACAGTAATGGAGAAACTTATCAGCCGAAAGGTTATGCGCTGGTATTTCATCCTGATTTAATACATGGTACTTCACTTGGAAAGCATATTCAGGACTATACTTTTTTTGGCTATCAATTCCATGAAGCACTTCATTTATCAGAACGTGAAAGAAAAATTGTGTTGGATTGTTTTTCAAAGATTGAATATGAGTTACAGCAATCCATTGACAAGCATAGCAAAAAACTTATCGTATCTAATATTGAACTTTTTCTGAACTATTGCACCCGGTTTTATGACCGCCAATTTATTACCCGTGATAATGTACACAAAGGCATTTTAGAAAGATTTGAAAATTTATTGAATGAATATTATCAATCTGACAAACCACAAACAATCGGGTTGCCTTCTGTGGCTTATTGTGCAACAGAATTAAATTTATCAACAAACTATTTTGGTGACCTGATAAAAAAAGAAACAGGCAAGACAGCACAGGAATACATTCAATCGAAGGTGATTAATGTTGCCAAAGAAAAAATATTTGACCAAAGTAAATCCGTCAATCAAATTGCTTATGAATTAGGCTTTAAATATCCACAGCATTTTACTCGTTTATTTAAACAGTGGGTTGGACAATCGCCGAATGAATATCGAAGTTCATTTAATTAATTCAAGTTGCTATTTTTTAAACAACTTTATTAAAGGTATAACCTACAAGAAACATTAAAATTTTAAGTAGGAAGCCTTTGAAGGTTACAGCATGTATTTACGCAAAAACAATCCTTTTACTAATGAGAAAGTTGTTTCAATTACAACATTTAAATTGTTCAACTTCATCTTACATTTTTTGTACACGGTTTAACAGGCAGTTTAATAATATTCCATCGGTTGTCCTACAAATATTCCGTATAAAAGCAACCATATAGCAAGCAGCTCTTTTGGTATAAACAAACTAAAAATTTGCACAACATCTAACTTAGATATTGCATTAATACTAAGTTGGGTAAACTCTCGCACATTGCTGACTCAGTCTTTACTACGGGTTCACTTACATAATTTGCTTTATGGTATTTAAATACAAGCTGTTCATAGTTAAGAAGCTTACTTATGCAATTATTGAAAAAGTTATTTGCGTAGGTATCAAGTGAATTTATAACTATGCCTTTGATATTAAATTTATCACTCTTAATAGCATACAAAAAACACTTCTTTGCGGCGGGTAAAGTTTCCAGTGTATGAACTTCTAAAATATCAAACTCTTCAAAAGCTATATTATAATCTTTATAGCTGATGTACTCATCTTTTAATATAAAAAGACAAAAAAATCCGCGGGTTTGCAAATCGGTTAATACGTTGTTTATTCCATTTAAATTTCGTAGTGGTTTTTGTATTGTATTATTCATTTTAAAAAAATTAAAGGTTGCAACTTGCAAGTGACGTTGAGATATCAATAGGTTAACCTTAATGTGTTAGACAATAAAGCTATGATAGCTTTCCACATAAAACGTTACAGAATTTCTTATATAAGTTACATAATCTACAGCTTTCGCATAAAGTTTATTTAATCGGCGAAAGTGTATATGTTGTTTAGGGATTTAGTTTAATTTTAAAAGCCTTTATATTAAAATAGAAGTGAAAAACCCTGTGCTGATATTAAGGTTAAAATTCTGAATTACTCTGCCAGGACTTCCGCTTGAAATGTGCAACAAGAATGAAAATTTTTATAAAAAATATGGTTAGTCTCCGATGCAAAATGTTAGTAAAAGCAGAACTGGAAAAAATGAATATAGCTTATAAAAATGTGGATTTAGGCGAAGCAGAATTAGAAGAACCTATTTCTGATATACAGCATGATGAATTAAAAGCTGCTCTTTTAAAAGCAGGGCTGGAATTGATGGACGATAAAAAAGCTATGCTGGTAGAAAAAATTAAAAATGTAATTATTGAAATGGTGCATTATGCCGATGAGCTGCCTGAAACTAATTTTTCAGATTATTTAAGTGAAAAATTGAATCATAATTATACATATCTCTCCAATCTTTTTTCTGAAGTAAAAGGAATAACAATAGAGCATTATATTATTATTCATAAAATTGAAAAAGTAAAAGAGCTTATTATTTATGATGAATTAAATCTTACTGAGATTGCTTATAAATTAAATTACAGCAGCGTGGCGCATCTTTCAAATCAATTTAAAAAAATAACAGGTTTAACGCCCTCCTTCTTTAAAAAACTTAAAGATAAAAGACGTTCTACCCTGGAAGATATGTGAATGATGCAAATCTTATAATGATTTATGTAAGAATAACCGTTGAATTATATGCATCTTTACATACTTGAAAAATATAAATGGAAAATAGTAAAAATAGAAATAAAGACACGGCAGAATTAGAAAAATCAGTTTCTCACATTATTGTTGAAATAATAGAATATGTGCCCAGTGCAGTGGTTAGTAAAACCATTATTAAAAAAACTACAGGAAATATTACCGCAATGTCTTTTGCTGAAGGCGAGGAATTAGGTTTAAAAACAAGCCCTTTTGATACTTTTATTCAAATAATTGACGGGAATGCAGAAATTATTATTGAT
>JAICKT010000444.1 GCA_025927795.1 Parafilimonas sp.
AGCCAATCTGGTGTGCATGGGGTTATGAAAGAGATTTTACGTTGAAGGAAATTTTAAACACATTACCTGAAGTAAAAAAGCTCGGCATTAAATGGGTTGGTTTGGATGATGGTTATCAGCAGGCAGAAGGTGATTGGCACACGAACAAAGAACATTTTCCAGGTGGTGATGCAGAGATGAAAGCGTTTGTTGACAGCATTCATGCGCAGGGAATGAAAGCGGTTTTGTGGTGGGCACCGATGGCTGCAGACCCGGGTAGTGAGGTGCTAAAAAATCATCCGCATATTTTGCTTGAACAAAAAAATGGAGCACCACAATATATAAGTTGGTGGGATGCATATTATATGTCGCCGACAGATAAAGAAGTGATCGAGGAGACGAAGAAAACGGTAAAACTTTTTATGCAGGATTGGGGTTTTGATGCGTTGAAATTGGATGGGCAATTTATGAATGCATGTGCGCCTGATTATGGCGACCACAACATTGATTATCCTGAACAAAGTTTTGAAAAAATGCCACTGTTGTTTAAAGCAATTTATGAAACAGCAAAAAGTATAAAGCCTGATGCAGTAGTTGAATTTTGCCCGTGTGGTGATGTGATAAATTTTTATCACATGCCATACATGAACCAGTTTGTTGCCAGCGATCCTGAAAGCAGTTGGCAGGTGCGATTGAAAGGAAAAGTATATCATGCGTTGATGCCGAACACTGCATATTTTGGTGACCATGTTGAATTAACTGATACAAAAAAAGATTTCGCATCGCAGGTTGGAATTGGTGCTGTGCCGGGAACAAAATTTGTTTATCCTGCAACCGGTGTAAAAAGCAAAGATGAAAATTTACTCACGCCTGAAAAAGAAAAATTATTCAAGCACTGGATTGAAATCTATAATGAAAAAATGCTGAGTACAGGCGTGTATCGCGGCGATTTGTATGATTTAGGTTATGATTATCCAGAAACACATTGCATACAAAAAGGCGACACAATGTATTACGCATTTTACAATCCTGATTTTAATGGTGAAGTTGAATTAAGAGGTTTGGATGCAAACAAAAAATATGCTGTTGTTGATTATGTGCATGATAAAAATCTCGGAACGATAAACGGTAATCAACCTAAATTAAAAATTGCATTTAAAGAAAATTTGTTGATTGAAGTGAAAGAAGCGAAATAACGTTTAAGCTTTTGTATGCTTGATTAAACAATGCGGCTTACAAATATCTTCATGCTAAAAAAGAAAAACATTATAACATATTTATAAACTGCTGAGTTCGCTATGCAGTTTCTGTACATTTTTTGAAATTTCTTTTATCGCATAATCTATTTGTTCTTCGGTTGTAAATCTTCCTAATCCAAACCTAAGCGAGGCATTTGCACGTTCATCACTTAAGCCTAAAGCTTTTAATACATAAGATGGTTCAACCAATGCAGATGTGCAGGCAGAGCCGGAAGAAACGGCGATGTTTTTATTAAAACTCATCATTAATCTGTTCGCAGCAATTTTATTAAACGAAAGATTTGTTACATGCGGCAACCTGAATTCGATGCTGCCATTTACATATACATTATTTAATTCAACCAGGCTTTTTTCCAGCTTATCTCTAAGATTTTTTAAGCGAATAGATTCTGCATTCATTTCCTGCATACATATTTCACATGCTTTACCAAAACCAACAATCCCAGGTACATTTAAGGTGCCGCTGCGCATATTGTTTTCATGACCGCCACCATCCATTTGTGCAGTTAATCTTACTCTCGGATTTTTTCTTCGCACATACAAAGCACCAACACCTTTTGGCCCATATATTTTATGTGCTGATAAAGAAAGCAGGCTAATATCATCTTCAATAACATCGACAGGAATTTTGCCAACTGCCTGTGCAGCATCACAAAAAAATAATACGTTATGCTGTCTTGCAAAAGCCGCTATTTCTTTTATTGGCTGAACAACTCCAATTTCATTATTGGCATACATTATTGCAATTAAAATAGTTGAAGACCTGATGCTTTTTTCAAGTTCAGCTAAATCTATTCTACCATCAAATTTTACTGGCAGATAAGTTACCTCAGCGCCTGATTTTTCAAGATGTTTGCAAGTATCAAGTACTGCTTTATGTTCTGTTGCACAAGTGATAATGTGATTGCCTTTGGAAGCATACATTTCATACACACCTTTTAGTGCAAGATTTATACTTTCTGTTGCTCCGGATGTAAAAACAATTTCTTTAGGATGTGCATTTATTAATGAAGCAAGTTGCTGGCGAGCATGCTCAACTGCTTCTTCAGCAATCCATCCAAAAATGTGTGTACGGCTTGCAGCATTTCCAAAATTTTGCGTGAAGTAAGGCAGCATTTCATCCAATACACGCGGATCAACCGGTGTAGTTGCATTATTATCTAAATAAACAGGCAATTGCATAACAACAAAATCATCTTCTTGTAAATTATTTAAATTGAATAATAAACAAAGTAACGCATTTAGAAACTTACATAATATGCTACTTGTTTTAATGCAGTCGCATCTAATTCAAGATATCAGCAAAAAATATAATAATGTTTACAATCCTTCGCATTAATTAAGCGTGAGCTTAAAAGGTAATTAGATTGGTTAATAAAATTTCTCATAATCAGAATCAAAAAGCATTAGTGTTGATACCTGTTTAAGCTTCGGGTTAATTATAATCCGGTAAATAAATTTGTGATTCGGTTGCTCATTTCATAAAATCTTTAGCCGATAATCTGTTCCTTCTATTAAATGTTTTCTGTTTCATTAAAAACTATTTTTATATTTACTTCCGAAATTTAACTGCTGAACTTCCTGCATTAAAATGAAAACTTATTAACGCATTAAAATAAAGCATTGCCATTATTAATTTATGCTTACAAAAAAATTATTACCATGAGAAACAAAAAACTTTTTTGTTTCACGTTGCTTGCTGTTGTACTTCTTGCAACTTCATTTTCTGCACTTGCGCAAAATGAATCAGAAAAAGGTTTGCCATTTATTACCAATTATACGGCAAAGATGTTGGGCAGCCTCAACTCCATAAACTGGAGTATTATAGAAGACAATGATGGCATGATGTATTTTGGTGAAAATAAAACAAAGACAAATCTTTGGCAATATGATGGCGTTAGATGGTCAGTGATACCGTGCCCGCCTACTTCAGCCGTTATACGATCTCTTGCCAAAGATAAAAATGGTGTTATATATTATGGCGGTCTTGGTGATTTTGGTTACCTCGACAAAGACAGTATTGGTACAACCTACGAACACTCCCTTTTGCAATTTGTACCAAAAGACAAACGGAATTTTGCCGATGTATGGACTACACAAATTACAGATAAAGGAATTTATTTTCAATCGAGGGATTGGCTGTTTCGCTTAACAAAAAATGGTTCGGGTAATAATGCATCATGGCATGTAAAAAC
>JAICKT010000660.1 GCA_025927795.1 Parafilimonas sp.
AAGATCTGTATGTAAGTTATCGTGTTAATGGTAAATGGTTGCCTGCGGAAAATATGGGACCTGATATTAATACTGCAGGTGATGAACTCGCTCCGTTTATTCATGCAGATAATCAAACATTATATTATACTTCTAATGGTTTGCCGGGTTATGGTGGATTTGATAATTATGTTGTACGAAAAACAGGCAATAAAACCTGGGGCAAGCCGGAGAATCTTGGTTATCCTGTAAACACAATTTCAGATGATGGCAGTTTGTTTGTTGCTGCAGACGGTGTTACTGCTTATTATGCAAGCGATCGTGCAGATACAAAAGGCTATTTGGATTTATATAAGTTTACTTTAAACGACGATGTTCGTCCAACAAAAACATTGTATGTAAAAGGCTATGTAACTGATGCAAAAACACAAAAAGGTTTGCCTTGCGCTGTTGAATTAAGTGTTGACAGCAGCCAGAAAGTTTTATCAGATGTGCAAACAGATGAAACAGGATTTTATTTTATTACATTACCGGTTGGCAGAAATTATACATTCACTGTAAATCGTAAAGGCTATTTATTTTATAGTGATGTTTTTAATCTTGCAGACAAATCATCAGACAGTACTTATGAAAAAAACATTGCGCTGGAGCCTGTTGAATTAAATGCAACTGTGCGCATGAAAAATATTCAGTTTACAAGCAACTCTTTTCAACTCGAGCCAGTTAGTATGATTGAGTTGAATAAATTAATACAATTGATGAATGATAATCCTTCTGTAAAAATTCAGATAAATGGTTATACTGATAATGTAGGAAACAATGCGGATAATGTAAAGCTCTCTGAAAACAGGTCGAAAGCTGTTGTTGATTTTTTAATAAGCAAAGGTATTAATGCAAAACGTATGACGTGGAAAGGTTTTGGTGAAACACAACCTATTGCTGACAACGCAACAGAAGAAGGCAGAGCATTTAACAGAAGAACTGAATTTGTTATAACAGGTTTGTAACATTTATTTCCCAATTTGCGGCAATATATCTTTACATTTAGCGTAAATCTGACTTTTAAACAGATAATTTAAATCGGAATTATTCTTGCCATATAATTAGATAGATGTATGAAATAGATGTATGAAAAATTAAAAGACATTATTATGGAAAGAGAATTAATAATAACAGTTAAGAAAAGCAATTATGATGATAGTAAGATAAATCGTGAAATAGAATGTTTAAAAGGTTTATTTCCGTACCTCGAATCATTTGAAACTTTTATGAGTTGTAACCAGGTTTTTGATTTAGAGAAACACCGAATAGTTATTGCTGGAACAAAACTCAGACATATTTTTAATGAAGGTGCGCATAAAAATAACAGCTTTATTGTAAGCTTAAATTAAATGTTGCTGCAAAGGCATCCTGTTCTTTTTTGAAATTAAATATTTGGTGCGAATAATCTGCTGAACCGGCACATTTTCAATTTTACTTTCAAGCCAGCCGATTATATCAAGGTACATAAAGGAACGTGTGGCTAACGGGTTTCCCTTTAAAGCTTCCAGTTTATTCTTTAGTGATTTAAATGCGGGAATAATTTCGTTTTGCGATAATGA
>JAICKT010000050.1 GCA_025927795.1 Parafilimonas sp.
GCTTCTGCGTTTAACACAGGAGCATCGCGGTTTTTAATATTAGAACATCAGGATTATAGAAATTATTTAATACAAGATCAATCTTTAAGCCGCACATATTTTTCAATGTTTAAACGGTTCACGCTAATACTATCAATTTTTTCCAACCCTTTTTGTGTTAATGTGTCGTTGTTAATTGTTATAGTAAAATCAAAATCGTTTCCTTCCCATTGCCTGTCACTGCAATATTCAAGATGCTCAGTATAAGAACTGTCTTTTAATGAATATTTTCCACCACCTGCTACAAATGAAGCTGCAGAATCTTTTCCTTTATTTAAATCATGACTTAAAAAAGCAAAATGTGTATCGTTGATGATTTTAATAAATGAAGTCGCTTTTGTATAATCGGTAACAGTTGTATCACCTTTTTCTATTAGCGTACCTGTAAGCAGTTTCCACGTTCCTTGTATTGGAAGTTTTGTATCAGATGTTTTGTTTTGGTCAGTATTACAGGATAATAGCATTAAAAATATCGTTGCAAAGCAAATTAATTTTCTCATGTGTAGTTTTTTGGATGCGCAATATAAAATAAACTTGTATTGATTCATCAATATGAAACATATCCTTTTACAATTAAAAATTATAAAGCTTATTTATAGTTATGCTGATGTTTTAGTTTTATTAATTGCCATCAAATCGCCTAATGCTTTTGCTGTTCTTTTAAGATTGTCTTTTGTATAAAGAATTGCTTTATTTATTTCTGGCTCATTGTTTATAGATAACAACACATCAAACCATTTATTTAATTCATTGTTTTTATGCAAAGGAATTTTTCCTGCTAATACAATAACAGAAATGTGTTTTTGTTTTGCTCTTTTCGCTACACCATAAGGCGCTTTGCCTTGTAATGTTTGTTCATCAATACTTCCTTCGCCGGTAATTAATAAGTCTGCATCTTTTAGTACATCATTAAAATTAGTTACATCCAAAAAATATTCTATTCCATTTACAGGTTTTGCATTCAACCAAACATTTAAACCTGCTGCAACACCACCTGCTGCGCCTCCATGTTTAATTGAATTCATATCAATGCCTGTTTGTTTAAGGGTTATATTGCGAAATTTTGTAAGCACTTTTTCAAGCGTTTGTACATCTTTTGCGCTGGCGCCTTTTTGCGGACCAAAAATTTTTGCTGCACCATTTTCACCCAACAAAAAATTTTCAACATCACAAAGAATGATGAATTCGCAATCATAAATTCTTTTGACTGCATTTGCTTTATCAATCGTTGCAAGATGTATTAGGTCTAAAGGCAAATCTTTCAATTCTTTTTTCTTACTATTAAAAAACCTGAAACCGAGCGCCTGTAAAATACCTGCGCCTCCATCAACAGTTACGCTTCCGCCAATACATAAAATAATTTTTTTTGCTCCTTTATATAATGCTTTTTTTATCAGTTCACCGGTTCCAAAACTTGTAGCATGTAAAGGATTCAGTTCTTCTGCTTTTAATAATTTAATGCCTGAAGCATCAGCCATTTCAATTATCGCTGTTTTGTTTTTATTTATAAACCCAAATGATGCAGTTATTGATCTCATTAATGGGTCATGCACGGTAACCACAATGCGATTGCATTTCCATTTTTTTATTAGCAATGCTGCAGTGCCATCACCTCCATCGCCAACCGGAAAACATGTGCATTTACAATTAAGATTGCTTTGTAATAATCCATCTTTAATTGCTTTTGCGCATGATGTTGCATCAAGACTATTTTTAAAACTATTCGGTGCAATAACAATATGCATGTTATAATAATAAAAGCGATAATAAATAAATAGTTGCCATCGTAACTAAACCAATAAACTATGTTGCGACAGAATATTCTTTTAAAACAGTTCGCATATCCATTCCGGAAAATTTTGTTAGCACCCAGAAATATGCATCATTAACGTGAGAGATCATCATAGAACCCGCGCCCATAGATAAAACGCAAAGCAGCTTACCCCATTCACTTTCCAGACGCAATACATGTAATAATGGCTGAATAATTGAAGCTGCAGTAATAATTGCAACAGTAGATGAACCCTGCGCTGTTTTCAAAATAAAGGCAACCAGAAAAGGAAAAAAGATTCCAAAGCTGCTGAGTGATGTTGCTGTGTTGAAATGTTCGCCCAATTTTGTTGCTGCCAGCACTGCACCAAATGCGCCACCCGCTCCAATAATTACTAAAATGCTTCCTGCTTTTTCAACGCCTTCTGTAAGCAGTTTACCAATAACATCTTTCTTCCAATGTTTAATATTTGTAAATGCAAGCACTACACCAACAGATAATGCAATTACAGGATCGCCAAGCACAGAAAAAATTTTTATTAAATCATTTGAAAAATTTTCAACCGATAAAAAAGATTTTATTGCAATTAAAATAACCGGAACTGCAACGGGTAAAAAAGATTGTATTGTTGATGGCAGATGTGCTTTAGCTTCAGGTAATAATTCTTCTTCAATATTTGTTACAATATTTTTACCTGCACGCTTTGCCCACCAATAACCAACCAGCATAGCAGGAAGCGCTACTGCAATACCTGTTAGCATAAGCTTGCCAACATCAACATTTATTACACCGGCTGCGGCAGCCGCACCGGGATGGGGAGGAATTAAACAATGCACCGCATATAAACCCGTAGCAAGAGAAACACTTGTTACTGCAAGTGGAATTCCTGTTCTTTTTGCAAGCGATTTATTTAAACCGCTTAATACAATAAATCCCGAATCGCAAAAAATAGGAAGACCAACAATAAAACCCGTTATGCTTAAAGCAAGCGCGGCATTTTGTTCGCCGGTTTTTTTAAGAATGAATGCAGCCATTACTTTAGTGCTGCCTGTATGTTCCAGCAAAACACCCAGCGTTGTACCCAGTACAATTATAAAACCTAATGAACGCATGATGTTTCCAAATCCATCTTTGATTGCAACAAGAATATCTGCCGCATGCATTTGTACGCCAAGCCCTGTAATAAAGCATGCAATCATCAATGCAAAAAATGCATGCACATGAAATTTTGCAGTAAGCAGAATTATCACACCAATGCCAATGCATAAAAAAATAACTGACTGCAAAAAAGATGGCATCATGTGCAACAGATTTATTACGCGAATAAAAGTAAAGATTGATGAAAGTTATGTTGTAATAAAATCAAACCAATGATATTATGAATTCTTAGTTGATAGCGGTTTAAAAACGATTGCAAAAAACAGTAAATAAAAATAATTATTAAAGCAACCGAGATGTTAAAACATATGTTTGATTTTAACATCGCGGCTGCTGTATCTATGAATTATGTACGCATAGCTAACGGCACCATTTTTAAATCACCTAAAAAGTTAACCATGAAAAAAAAACCTACACACGGGTCATTGGCTCCGTTAAAACAATGCCATCTCTAAACAAATCTTTATTTATCCGAAAGATATCGGTCAATGGTTAAAAGGATTTGGACAAGATCAAAAGGGCGAGATATATGTGACTGCAACTAAAGAATTAGGACCGCAGGGGAATACGGGTAAGGTATGGAAGCTGGTTTTTGCGCAATAACTTTTATCTGTTTAAATAGTATAAAGAAACCTGGTTGAAATTTTTTCAATCAGGTTTTCATTTTTTAATCTTCAAAGTTTTTTAAATATTAATTTCATTCGATTTATAAATAATTTCTTAAATGAAACTGATTTTAACCGGCGGTTTTTTAGGCAGCGGAAAAACCACTGCTATTCAACATGCTTGTAAATTATTATTAAAAGAAGATAAAACAGTTGCTGTTATAACGAATGATCAGGGTGAACAATTAGTGGATTCAAAATTTATAGAAAGCTCTTTTATACCTGTGAAAGAAGTAACAAAAGGATGTTTCTGTTGTAATTATAATGCACTGCTGCAAAATATTTATTACTTCAGTAAAGAAATAAATCCTGAAATAATTTTTGCAGAATCTGTTGGCTCCTGTATTGATTTAGTTGCAACGGTTGCAAAGCCATTGGCAGAAATGCATCCGGAATTAATGGTAAATATTTCTGTATTTGTTGATGCTTATTTTTTGCATTCGATTATTAGTGGCACTGCATCTTTTCTTGATGATTCTGTTCGCTATATTTTTAAAAAGCAAATGGAAGAAGCAGACATTTTAATTCTGAATAAAATTGATTTGTTAACAAACGAACAACTTGAAGAAGTTAAAAAAATTATTCAGCGGGATTATCCTTCAAAGAAAATTTTATTGCAAAATTCATTAAACGATATCAATGTTCAACAATGGTTAAATTGTTTGAATAAAGAAAATGTAGCCGAAAGAAAATCGCTTGATATTGATTACAAAATATATGGCGCAGGCGAAGCGAAGCTTGCATGGCTTGACGCTGTTGTACAGGTAAAAACAAAAAAACTTGCTGCGTTAAAAGCAGCTTTATTATTCACTGAAATCGTGTTTCAAAAAATAAAAGAACAGGAACTTACTATCGGGCATTTAAAATATTTAATTGATGATGGCGAACAATTTTATAAGATAAGTTATACAACAACATCAATACAACAACAAAGTTTATCATTCAACAACACATCGCTTAATGCATCTGTTATTATTAATGCAAGAGTGCAAACTAGACCAGAAATGTTAGAACAGATTTTTTATACTGCTGTTGATGAAACTGCATTACAAACCAATAGTAATTTTCAAATACAATCTTTATCATCTTTTAAACCCGGTTTCCCAAAACCAACTTATAGAAAAGCGAATTAATTAATCGTATAACTTATATTTCCATCCTTTTCATCTTTTAGCTGAATGCCGAGTGTTTGCAATTCGTTGCGTATTCTATCGCTGGTAGCATAATCTTTTTTCGCACGTGCATCTTTACGCATATTTATAAGAAGATTGATGATCCCGTCGAGCTTGTTATCATCGCCTTCAACATGCATTTGTAGTCCTAATATATCTTCAATATATAATTTCATTTCTTTCTGAAGTAGCTGAATAGTTTCTGCACTTAATGCATCTGCAGCAACGTGTTTATCTTTTATGCCATTAATGACGGGAACAAGTTCAAATATATTAGCCAAAACTTTTGCCGTGCTGAAATCATCATTCATAAAATCATTCATTTCAGCTAAATATTTTTTTACTTTTTCATCAAGCTCTTTATCTGTTGATTGTTGGCTGCCGTTTGTTGGCAACTTCTTTAAATTATCGTACGCTTCCCATAAACGCTTTAAACCTTTTTCTGATGCCTGCAATGCTTCGTTACTAAAATCTAAAGTTGAGCGGTAATGTGTTTGCAAAATAAAAAACCTGATGACCATTGGGTGGTAAGCCTGGTGTAACAAAGAATGTTCTCCTGTAAATAATTGTGTAAGTGTAATTACATTGTTATAACTCTTACCCATTTTTTTTCCGTTAATGGTGATCATATTATTATGAATCCAATAACGCGCAGGAATTACATTATTGCAAACATTGCTTTGTGCAATTTCGCATTCATGATGCGGAAACTGTAAGTCCATCCCGCCGCCATGAATATCAAATTGAGCCCCCAAATATTTTGTGCTCATTGCCGAGCATTCTATATGCCAGCCCGGGAAACCCATACCCCATGGGCTTTTCCACCGCATAATGTGTTCAGGCGGCGCATTTTTCCATAAAGCAAAATCTGCAGTGTTGTGTTTTTCTTCCTGGTTGTCTAATTCGCGGGTGGTTTCGAGCATTTCTTCTAAAACTCTTCCGCTTAATATGCCATAAGGCTCTCCACGTTTTGCATACTCTTCGTTATATTTCTTTACATCAAAATACACAGAGCCATTAATCACATAAGCATAACCATCTGCAATAATTTTTTCAATCATTCCAATCTGTTCGATAATATGCCCGGTGGCAGTAGGTTCAATAGTTGGATCAAGATTATTTAATTTATGCATTGCCCAGTGATAAAGATTGGTGTATTTCTGCACCAATTCCATCGGCTCTAATTTTTCGAGCACCGCTTTTTTTGAAATTTTATCTTCTGCAGCACGACCTTCTTCTTCAAAGTGACCGGCATCTGTAATGTTGCGTACATAACGAACTTTATAACCTGAATGCATTAGCCAGCGATACACAATATCAAATGTAACATATGGGCGTGCATGACCTAAATGGCTTTCGCCGCTTACTGTTGGTCCGCATACATACAAGCCCACATGTCCTTTGGTTATAGGTTTGAATATTTCTTTTTCTCTTGTTAGTGAATTATAAACTTTCAGTTCGCTCATGGTGCTAAATCTATTTATGTGCTACCTGCAAAAATCAAGGCATTTTTTTGATTGAACAATAAAATTTGAGAATTAAAATCAAGTAAGCGTTCTACTTGAATTCTATATTTAAAGAAATAAAAGTTTGTAAGTTGCGCAAACTAAGTCATCATTTATAACTGCTATATTGAACTAACAACAATAAATCTCTTAGATATGCAGACTCAAAAATATTCAGGTAAATCAACACCTAATTGAAACACTTTTAACTTGGGTAAAATCCGGAGAAATTGCAATTCCAGAAATTCAACGACCATTCGTTTGGGACAGTACTAAAGTTCGAGATCTGATGGATAGTTTATATGAAGGTTATCCGATAGGCTACGTTATTGCATGGCGAAACCCTAATGTGCGCTTAAAAGATGGAACTTTTTCTGAAGGCAAAAAAGTTTTGATTGATGGTCAGCAAAGAATTACCGCTTTAACTGCTGCAATACTGGGACAGCAAGTAATAAATAAAGATTATAAAAAAGTAAGAATAATAATTTCTTTTCATCCGCTTGAACAACGTTTTGAAGTGTTTAATACAGCCATTCAAAAAGACACTGCATGGATACATGACATCGCACCAATTGTTACAGGTGACGAAAGAGTAAGAAAAATAGTAAAAGAATATTGTGAAAAAAATCCACACGCAGTTGAGGATCAGGTTGAGGATGCTTTGGAAAATTTGAAATCAATTCTAAAAAAACAAATTGGATTAATTGAACTTAACGGAGAATTAGATATTGAAACTGTAACTGAAATTTTCATTCGCATAAATTCAAAAGGTGTGGTGCTTAGCCAGGCAGATTTTGCAATGTCCAAAATTGCATCAAATGAAATTTATGGAGGAAACACTTTACGTAAATGCATTGATTATTTCTGTCATCTCGCCGTTGCTCCCGAATTTTATTCACATATTTCTGAAGTAGATAAAGAATTTACAAACACTGAATACTTAAATAAAATAAGTTGGTTGAAAAATGAAAATGACGATTTGTACGATCCAAGCTATAGTGACCTGTTAAGAGTTGCATTTACTTCAGAATTCAACAGAGGGAAATTAAGTGACTTGGTTAGTTTGCTTTCAGGAAGAAACTTTGAAAAGAAAATTTTTGAAGAAGAAATTGCAGAACAATCATTCCAAAGACTTAAAAGTGGAGTTTTAAATTTTGTAAACGAAACGCATTTCAAGCGTTTTATTATGATTGTAAAGTCGGCAGGCTTTATTGATGCAGACTTAATTAGTTCTCAAAATGCGATAAACTTTGCCTACATCATTTACTTGAAACTACGCTCAGAAAAAGTTAATGATGCTGAAATTGAATCAGCAGTTAGAAAATGGTTAGTGCTTTCTTTATTAACTGGAAGATATTCGGGAAGTCCTGAGTCAACTTTTGATTTGGATATTCGTAACATAGCAAACGGAAATTTTAAAAAGTATTTAAATGAAGTTGAATCAGCGGAACTGTCTGATGGATTTTGGAATGCTGGTTTAATTCAGCAACTCAATTCTCCGCTCACTACAAATCCTTCTTACAATGTTTATTTAGCTGCTTTATGTAAATTCAATAATAAAGGATTTTTATCAAAGGATATTACAGTTAAAGATCTTATTCAGCACAAAGGTGATATCCATCATTTATTTACGAAAGATTATCTAAAGAAAAATGGTGTAGTAAAAAGTCAATACAATCAGGTTGCTAATTATGTTTATATGCAAAGTGAAATCAATATTAAAATTGGGAACAGGGCGCCAAAAGAATATTTTGATATTCTTAAGAAACAATGTAACGATGATGGATATGAGCTAAAATTTGGAGGAATTAATAATATAGATTCCCTAAAAACAAATTTGCATGAAAATGATATTCCTGAACTTATAATGGATATGTCAATTGAAAATTATAATGATTTTCTTGCCTTACGAAGAAAACGAATTGCTGAAAAGCTTAAACAGTATTATGAGGCATTGTAAAAATTGCCTTCAAAAGGTTTTATCCCTGAAACTTATTTCAACTTCAAATCACTCACGAGCATTGTATGATCACTTAAATTTTCATCAACCATTCCAAACTGTTGAATGTTGAAAGATGTGTCAGGTAAAATATAATCTATACGCAACATGGGCGCTAAAGAATTATAGGTTTTCCCTACGCCAAGACCTTTTGTAAGAAAAGCATCCTGCCGAATGTTACGGATGTGAAAATAAGTATAGGAACTGGGCACATCATTAAAATCACCACAAATTACAGAAGCATATTTGCAGGCATTTGTTTGCGAAAAAACAATATCTGCCTGTTGTCCGCGGGTTGTAAATGCAATCTTCATTTTATTAATAATGTTTTTTGATGCTCCAATAGATTTTTCATCACGCTGTTTTAATTTATTTATCTCAGCATAATCTGCATTATTAAAACCAAAGGACTGCAGATGTGTGGTAAATATTCTTATTGTGTCATTATTAATTTTTATATCAGCATAAATTAAACTGCCAGTGTAAGTTCCCGGATAATCAAATTTGCCTGAATCTATAATAGGATATTTTGAGAATAGAATAGAACCTGAAGTATAAAAACCATTTTCTTTATTAAAATCTTTTGAATAAAAATAGTTCGGATATTGTTTGCTGAAAAGCCCTATGTTATCTGCATTCTCGCCCCGTGTATATGAATGATTAAATTCCTGCAGGCAAATAACATCTGGCTGCAGATCAAGAATACTTTGTGCTAATTCTGTTCTGTTGTGCTGCTTAATTTCTTTATTGTTACTTAAGCCGTACATGTTGGCAACATTCCAGCTTATAATGCGAAAACTGTTGTTTGGTTTTTTAGTTACATCTTCAGCGTTAAAATGTGCAGCAAAGGTTACACTGATTTGTTTAGCACCAAATATCAATGTAAAAAAAGGGAGTATTGCCAGCCTTGGTTTAGCCATCAGCCAAAAGAAAAAAATAAATATCATTACAAAAAAAAGGTAAGGGAAAGTAAGACCAAGAAAACCCATTAGCCACCAGTGCTGCGGATTTAAGTATGGCGTTATAACGCTCAGCAAATACAGAACGCAAACTACCACGGTAATAATAAGCAAAGCGCTTTTTATAGTGCTGCGTATAATGCTGATCGCCATAATTAAAAATAACGAATCAATATAAGATTTATTTCCAGCTTACATCTGTAATGATTGGATAGTGGTCTGATAGCTGGCGCCGAACAACTGTGCATTGATTTATTTTTAAAGCCGGGTCTGCAAGAAAAACATCAATACGAAGCGTTGGAAGAATTTTATAAAATGTTGCACCTATACCAAAGCCTTTTGCGAGAAATGCATCCTGTAAATTGTTTTTTAAAAAGCGATAATTATAAGAACAAGGTGTCGTATTCATATCGCCGCAATAAATAACGGGATATGCGCTTTGTGCAATAGAATCTCTTATAATTTTTACTTCCCGCTCATGCAACTGCTCAGTTTCGCGCAGCTTATATTGAACAGCGCGTTTACGGTCGTAAGTTATTTTATAGATGTCTTTGTTGGCATTGGTTGTATCAATATACAAACGAAAAGATGCAAGATGTGCAGTGTAAATTCTAAATGGCTTATTATTAAAAAGAATAGCCGCGCAAATGGCATTTTCGTTTATCTCTTTGCGTATGTTAAACCTGCATGTGTTAATAAAAGGCAGTTTGGAAAAAATCGCCGTACCACGAACAGTTATTCTTACATCGTTGGCAGATGTATTAACATCATCGTTTGAAAAGAAATAATATTTATACCCAAGTGAATCTAATTCTTTGCGTACAGATACGCGCCATTTACCGCCTTCTACATTTGTAAACTCCTGCACACATAAAATGTCAGGATTATTCTGGCTGATGAGATGCAACATGTTTGCACGCACTTCCGATCCTTCAAGAAGGTTAACAAAATCTTCCACATTCCATGTCATTATCCTTAATGCAGAATCTTTTTTCTGTATATTCCATTCAGAAGAAAAATTAAACGCAAGTGTGCTGCTGAGATTTTTATAACCTAATAATAAACTGAGTAAAAATAAAATTGCAAGACGCCTGTTTACAAAAAAACATAATACAACAATAATTACCATCAATAAAAACAAATAGGGAAATGCAAGGCTAAAAACTGTTATGTAAGAAAATTTGGAAGGAGGAATATATTGTGTGAAACACGAAACTACAAAAGCAGCTAAAACAAAGAAACAGAGTAATCTAAAAATTAATTTTAAAAAAGATTTCATGCATTAATGTATGTGGTTACAATGTGCATCACAAATCTTCTTTACTGGCTTTTTTTAAAAACTCTTTTTCATCTTCTGTTAAAAGCTGATAACCCTGCTGGTTTATTTTATCCAGAATTTCATCGAGCCTTTGCTGGGTTACATGCAACGTTTTCTGATAAGGTTTCCGGGTTGGTTTATAATAAAGCTGGTTAGGTGTTATTTTCTTTTCAGGATTAAAAAGATCATTTACCCAGGCAGAAAATTTATTCATCCATAATCCAAGGTCGTTGCCTCTTCTTAATTGCTTTACAAAAATAAATCCTGTAAAACCGCCTGCTATATGCGATAAAATTACAGCGCTATTCACTATACCAATTGTACCAAAATCTATGGAAATAAAAATAATAGTTACCACCCAAAGCGGTATGCCGCCATTAAGCATTTGAAATATTCTGTAATCCGGCGCCAGCATTGTAGTGGCAATTGCAACAGCAAGTACAGGAGCAGCGGCACCTGTTTGCCAAATATTATTTACCTGTGCATGTAATGATGGAAGAAGATTTGCAGCAGCCATAAAAATAATTCCTCCTACAAGTCCACCATATAAATAAATTGGGAAAAGCTTATTGTTACCAGCTATGTCCTGTAAAATATAACCAAAGCACCATAACCACAGCAGGCTGCTTATAAGATACCATAGATTATCATGCGAAAACATGTAGGTAATAATAGTCCAGGGCCGCGTGAGAAATTTTAAGCCGGCCGCAGGTAATGCAAACCAGTCTGCTATTTGTGTTTGAAAAGCCTGGAGTCCCGTATCACTGCTCACTTGATAAATCAATTTTAAAAACAGCAAGACTATAAAAACAACTGCATTAATAATAATAAGCCATGTAAGTGCATTATTATCCTGACCGAGCATTAACCTGTTCTTCTTATTTTGTTCAGTTACCGACATGGAGTAAAATTACTTTTAAAATCTTTTAGTAAAAAGTTCGCCTGTTATTTTTATTCCAAAATAATACCAACAAAAATCCAAATAATGCACCACCTAAATGCGCTACGTGTGCTACATTATCACCAGCGCTGTTTTGCAAAGCCATTACAAGTTCAAATCCTGCATAAATTAATACGAACCATTTTGCTTTTAGTGGTAAAAAGAAATAGAAATAAATGAGCGTATTTGGAAAAAGATACCCAAAAGCAACAAGGCATCCAAATATAGCGCCCGATGCACCCAATGTACCTTCATTAAGGCGATCTGTAATAAACCGGTTTGCCAACATCATTGACTGTTGAGCCGCTGACATATCTGATGGATTTTGTTGCCATTGATGCAATAACTCAGAAGCACCATCGTAATAATTACCTATATTTTCTTTTGAATAGAAATTTGTGAAACTGGAAACATTAAAATGCTCTGAGAGCGCATAATAATTATTTAATAAACTGTTTGTCTCAAAATATAAAACCAGCATGTGGCAAAATGCTGCACCCAATCCACATACAAAATAAAAAATAAGAAAGCGTTTTGCGCCCCACACATTTTCAAGCACGGAACCAAACATCCATAATGCAAACATGTTTGAAAGAATATGTGCCCAGCTTCCATGCATAAACAAATGTGTTACAAACTGCCACGGTTTAAACAAAGGGCTTTGCCATGTATGTAAAGCAAAAAGATTTTCCATTGTTTGCGAACTTGCGGTAGGAGCAAACGGATGGTGTGCTAAAAAAACAAGCGCATTAATAATAAGAAGATTTTTTATTACAGGTGGTAATATCTGGAAATTGCCTGGTCTGAATTCTCTCATTCAATTTTAAGTTAAGCTGTTTTTAATTTTAATTGTATTACATTTTCAATATGATGCGTATGAGGAAACATATCAACCGGCTGAATTTTTTCAACTGAATATTTTTCATTTAAAATTGAAATATCCCTTGCCTGCGTTGCCGGATTACAACTAACGTACACAATAACCGGCGATTGTATTTCCAATAATTTTTGCACCAGTTTAGCATGCAAACCTGCTCTTGGCGGATCAACCATTATTACATCAGGTTTACCGTTTTCAACAAAGAAATCATTCGTGCAAATATCTGCTACATCGCCTCTGTAAAACGATGCATTGCTGACATTATTTATCGCTGCATTTTCTTTTGCATCTTCAATTGCTTCGTTTATCATTTCAACGCCAATTATTTTTTTCGCCCGGTTGCTTACAAAAATACCAATGCTTCCTGTTCCGCAATAAAGATCGTAAACGGTTTCATTATTCGTTAACTCAGCAAACTCTCTTGAAACTTTATATAGCTTTTCGGCTTGCTTTGTATTGGTTTGAAAAAAAGATTTCGGACTTATTTTAAAACTGAAATTTTCAAGACGCTCAATTATATAACCTTTGCCTTTTATAATTTGCGGAACAAGATCAAAAATGCTATCGTTTCTTTTATTATTTATGGTATATAAGAGTGTGGTAATTTGTGGAAAGCTGCTTACAATAAAATCAAACAGCAATTTCATTTTCTCTTCATCATGTTTTGTAAGAACGATGTTTATCATTATTTCTCCGGTAGTTGTAATTCTCACAAGCATATTACGCAACCAGCCTGTATGCTGTCTGAAATCATAAAACGCAAAATTATTTTTACGTGCAAAATCAGCAATCGCATTTCTTATTTCATTTGTTGGTTCTGCCTGTAAAAAACATGTTTTTATTTCAACCACCTTATCAAATAAACCTTTTGCAAAAAAACCCGCTACATTTTTTTGACTGAAGGATTTTATGTCTGAGCCTTCATCAATCATTTGCCTGAACTGCTGTTCCGGAATAAATTGTTTTGATGAAAATGTATATTCCAGTTTATTGCGATAATATTTATCTTCATCAGCACCAATTATATTATTGATAACCGGCAGTTGAACTTTACCAATTCGCTGCAACACATCACTAACTTGCTGTTGTTTATAAACCAATTGTTTTTCGTAAGGCAACATTTGCCATTGGCAACCACCACAAACAGTAAAATGCGGGCAAAACGGTTCAATCCTTTGTTCAGAAAGCTTATGAAAACGGAGCGGGAATCCTTCGGACCAGTCTTTCTTATTTTTAAAAATCTGCACATCCACAATATCGCCGGGTACTGTGTTCTCTATAAAAACAACTTTGCCATCAATTTTTGCCAATGATTTTCCTTCTGCTGCATAATTTTCTACGAGCAGTTCTTTTAGAATAAGCGGTTTTCTGAACTTCACTTATGCAAAAGTAAAAGATGAAAGTTTTTTATCAGCCCATATTATACAATAAAAGCTATAACTGCATTCGTTTTACATACACTTAACAAATACAAATGGATATTGAAATATATTTACGCAATTTTTTAAGCATAAGGAATTTTTCTGCGGCTGCAATACTTGTTTCAGTTTTAATTTTTTCACAACCTGCAAAAGCTCAAACCACAACAAAGGGTTATGAAATAACTGCTACTACAGATTTTAAAAATGCAAAATTGTATTTAGGCAGTTATTATGGCAAAAGAAAAATTTTGGTTGACTCTGCCATTGCCAATACAAAAGGTGTTGCCATTTTTAAAGGCGATGAAAAACTGCAACAGGGAATTTATTTTTTGGTATCGCCGGAGAAGGTTATCCTGTTTGAATTGTTGATGGATTCAAGCCAGCATTTTACTGTTTTTTCGGACTCAACAAAACCGGCAGATATTAAATTTACCGGTTCGCCGGATAATGATGTGTTTGCAAGCTACACTGTTTTTCTTTCTAAAATTTCGCCTGAATTAAATGCGTTACAGGAAAAATTAAGAACTGCAAAAACGCCTGCTGATTCTGCTGCAATTGAAAAAGAAATTAATAAGAAAGCAACCGAGCTAACTAACTATCGCAATAATGTTATGAACAACCAGCCTAATTCAATGCTGGCTGCTTTGTTACAGGTTGCAAAAATTCCTGACCGACCGCAACCTAAAGTTTTAAGTGATGGTAAAATAGATTCTTTATATCCTTTTTTTTATGTGAAAGACCATTATTGGGATAATGTGGATTTTAATAATGATATGCTTTTACATACACCTTTTTTTGAACCTAAGCTGGATGATTATTTAAAATATTATGTTTCACCAGACCCGGATTCTATCATCAACGAAATAAATTACATGCTGCTCGCATCAAGAGGTGCAGATGATTTGCATAGATTTTTATTGGGAAAATTTACAGATAAATATATTAACCCTGAATACATGGGTCAGGATAAAGTTTTTCTTTTTTTGTTTGAAAATTTTTATGCAAAAGGTGATACTACATGGTTAACAGAAAAGCAGCGCAAATATATTTTTGACAGAGCTTATAGTTTAATGGCAAATCAATTAAATGAGCAGGCAGCGCCTTTAGAATTAACGGACACATCAGGGAAAGCAGTATCATTATATGAAATTAAAGCACCACTTATACTTGTTGCTTTCTGGGATCCGCATTGCAGTCATTGCCAGTTACAAATTCCAAGGCTTGATTCTTTTTATGAAGCAAAATGGAAAAATGAAGGTTTGAAAATACTTGCCGTGTGCGTGAATGATTATGTAGTTGATGACTGGAAGAAATTTATTGTTGAACATAAATTAAACGGCTGGTATCATGCTTATGAAACAAAAGAAAAGAAAACCCAGCTTGAATCTTCAAACCAGGCAGATTACAGGCAGTTATATGATATCTCTCAAACACCAACTTATTTTTTATTAGACGATAAAAAGAGAATTATTGCAAAAGGACTTAGTCTTGATCAATACGATGGATTAATAAATGCCAAACTAAAATCTGTTTCTTCTTCCCAATAAATTAGTATGAAACCGAGCATAACAAAGATTTTTATATTACTGGGAAATAAATATTCGGGCTTCCATCCGGCAAATAAAAAATCAAAAAATATTCGGATGAAAATTAAAACCTGTGTAAATATTGCATACTTCATTTTATTTTTTGCACTCACTTCAAAATCGCAAACTTTATTTACTTATGGAACGCATGAAGTATCTAAAGATGAATTTTTAGAAGCTTACAATAAAAACCCTGATACAACAGGTAATAAGCAGCAAAAAATACGCGATTATCTTAACCTGTACATAAATTTTCGTCTGAAACTGCAGGCAGCCTACGATGAAAAAGCAAACAATAATGCAA
>JAICKT010000018.1 GCA_025927795.1 Parafilimonas sp.
ATAAAAGTATTTCCAAAAGATTATAAGAAAGCATTGTTGCAGAAAAAGCAAACAGTTAATGCAACTGCATAAAATATTTAAAAGCAGATTCCCGCTTTCGCGGGAATGACGTGTGAGAGGTTTATATATTATAAACAACATAAAAGATTTAATCACTTTAAAATTCCCCTTTAGGGGATTAGGGGTATGGGCAAGCCAACAGGGTTTTTAGAGTTTGAAAGAGAAGTACCGGTAAAAATTCCGGTGACAGAAAGAATAAAAACTTTCCATGAATTTATTGGAAGGTATAGTGATGTTGAACTAAATCACCAGGCTGCGCGGTGTATGGATTGCGGTGTTCCGTTTTGTCATAATGGTTGCCCGCTCGGAAATATTATTCCTGAATTTAATGATGCGATATATCGCAAAAGCTGGAAAGAAGCATACGATATTCTCAGTGCGACAAATAATTTTCCTGAATTTACAGGTCGCATTTGTCCTGCACCTTGCGAGAGTTCATGTGTGCTTGGTATTAATCAACCACCAGTTACTATTGAAGAAATAGAAAAGCATATTATTGAAATAGCGTTTGATTATGGCTTTGTTCAACCGAAAAAAATAAATATTCGTTCAGGAAAAAAAATTGCAGTTATTGGTTCAGGACCTGCAGGTCTTGCAGCAGCAGCCCAATTAAATTATGAAGGACATCTCGTTACTGTTTTTGAAAGAGATGATGCAATTGGCGGCTTGTTACGTTATGGCATTCCGGATTTTAAACTGGAAAAATGGGTTATTGACAGAAGATTAAAATTGCTTGAGGAAGAAGGAATTACTTTCAAATGCAATGCAAATGTTGGCGTAAATATTCCTGTGAACGAAATTCTTGAAAATTTCGATGCAGTTGTGTTAGCAGGCGGTTCAACAGTACCAAGAGATTTGCCGGTAAAAGGTCGCAATGTAAAAGGCGTTTATACTGCAATGAAATTTTTGAAGCAACAAAATAAACGCAACGCAAATCTTGATGCAACCATTCATTTAGGTGAAACAGTTGAATCAAATATGTTTTACGAAAACATTTTTGCCACAGATAAAAACGTAATTGTAATTGGTGGCGGCGATACTGGCAGCGATTGTATTGGCACAGCAAAAAGACAAGGCGCAAAATCAATATTGCAATTGGAATTATTACCGCAGCCGCCAAAATCAAGAACGCATCACATGCCGTGGCCAACATACCCGATGTTATTAAAAACAACTTCATCACATGAAGAAGGTGCAGACCGTGAATGGGCAATTGCAACCAAAGAGTTTTTGCATGATGAACATGGAAATTTGCGCGCATTAAAAGTGGTAAATCTTGAATGGAAATTTTCTGAAGATGGAAGAACAACAGGTTTTGAAGAAGTATCTGGTAGCGAAAGAGAATTGCCATGCGAACTTGTTTTGCTGGCAATGGGTTTTGTGCATCCGCAGATTGAAGGCATGCTCGCAGATTTGCAGGTGGCATTGGATGAAAGAAAAAATGTAAAAGCAGATAATAAATCTTATCAAACCAATCATAAAAAAATATTTGCAGCCGGCGATATGCGCCGCGGGCAAAGTTTAGTTGTGTGGGCAATTAATGAAGGAAGAGAATGTGCGAAGACAGTGAATGAATTTTTAGCAGTTTAACTCTGCTCATTTATTCTTTCCCATTGCTTAGAAGCAATAGCAAGTCTTATCTCACTATAACTAACGGCATCTTTTAATTTTTCTTTTATTGAAGTGATGCAAACACCTTCAGCATTTTCAAGATGCGGTTCAATTAAAACCAACTTTTCTGTTTTCACCAATTCATTTACGGATAATATTCCTTTGCTCACAAAAAAAGCAAGATGATTTTCTATGGTTGATTCTGCAAAATTCCGAAGCTTCGCAATCTCTGCAACAGATTTACCTTCTTTAAAAAGTTTATAGCTGATTGTTTTTGTATTTTCTTTTTGTTCTGATATTTCGGTTGTATTTTTTTCTTTTCTTTCGCGCTTTGGCGGTTTTTTATGAATAAAAGAACCAAGGTTATGTTCGCTACAATAGTCAACAATAATTTTAAGAAACTGGTGGCCATATTGCTTTGCTTTGGCTGAACCAAACCCGCTTATCTTAACCAGTTCATTTAAATTCTGCGGAAGATATTCTGCCATTTCATCGATGGTTGCAGTTGATGCAACATAATAAACAGGTATATTTTTCTGCTCACATATTTTATTGCGTAATTCTCTTAATTGTTTATGCAGTTGCGGATGCGGGCTTTCTGTTTTTTGCGCAGAAGCAGTAGCATAAGCATTTACATTAAATGAAGGGAGTATAAAATTTTTCTTTTGCTGATAGTAATTATTAATCGAAAAGTTTGGCTCACAGCAATGCATTAAATGTTTTTTCTCTGCAACTAAAGCAAAAATTTCTTTGAGTGAATCGTTGTATGCTTTCGCATGTTGTTTACTGTCTGTTGAGGCAGGTGATTGAAAAAGCAATTGAATAGTTTGTTCTAATTGTTCAATAAAATAATCAGCAGCTTTTAAAAGTCTTTGTTGAAGTAACTGATGTTGGTCAGGTAGAATATCTTCACTAAAAAATTTATTTAACTGCTGTTTAAATTTTTCAGCAACAATTTGTAATGCTGATATTTTACTTTGAATTTCATCTGCCCATTTTAATGCACCTTCATTAAATGCAGCAGCATTATCTTTTACAATTTTTTTAAATTCTTTATACTGATTTTCGATAACGCTTAAATCAAACAAAGTAAAAATAATATTTTGCTGGTACCGTTTTTTTGATTGAATCAGCTCTTGTTTCAATTGCTCTTCTGTTGCATTGCTTTGCGAGAACTGAATTATTTTTTCATCTGTATGTAAACTTTGTGGTGTAATCAAACTTTTCAAAACAATGCCCTGTAACGAAGTGCAACGGCTTAATGCAACGTAAACTTGGCCGGGCGCAAACGCTTGCCCGGCATCAATTACAGCTTTATCAAAAGTTAAACCCTGGCTTTTATGAATAGTAATTGCCCAAGCGAGCCGCAAAGGAAATTGTGTGAATGACCCAATTACTTCTTCTTCCAACTGCTGTGTTGTTCTATTTAATGTATAGCGAATATTTTCCCAAATTTCTTTGCCTACTTCAATCTCTTTATCATTGTCGTTACATTCTACAAAAATTTTATCATCTTCAATTTTAACTACCGTTCCAATTTTTCCATTAAAATATCTTTTTACTTTTTCCTTATCATTTTTTATAAACATTACCTGTGCACCAATTTTTAATTGAAGAGATTCATCTGCAGGAAATGCTTTCTCAGAAAACTCTCCTTTTATTTCTGCTTTAAATGAAAATGATTTTCCTTTTAATTTAGAAAGCTCGCCAGCATTTGTATTATCTGATTTATAATTATGCGTCGTTAGAAAAATATACCCATCATTTCCGTTTAATTCAAACCATGGATCGTAACGCGTGTTTAATAAATTCATTCCTTCATCACTAACATTGCTGTGCCTTACTTCATTTAGTAATTGAATAAATGTATTATCTGTTTGACGATATATTTTTTGAAACTCGATATACACCGGCGGAGATTGTTGCATTACATGGCTTTCAAAAAAATACTGGCTTCTATAAAACTGTGAAAGCAAACCCCATTCTTCATCAGGTATAATTGGCGGCAACTGAAACATATCACCAATCAATAACAATTGCACACCGCCAAATGGTTCGCTGTTGCGATTCCTGAAATGCTTTAATACCGTATCAATTGCATCAAGCGTGTCGCAACGCACCATGCTTATTTCATCAATAATCAATAATTCAAGTTGTTGAAAAATTTTTCGCTTCTCATTATTTACACGCATTCTTCCTAACAAACTATGCTTGTTAATTGCGTCATTATTTTGCATAAAACCTTTTGCTTCGGGAATGAACGGCGATAAAGGCAACTGAAAAAATGAATGAATTGTAGCGCCGCCTGCATTGATTGCAGCTACACCTGTTGGTGCAACAACAGCAGTTTGCTTGATACAATTTTCTCTTATAAATTTTAAAAATGTTGTTTTGCCTGTGCCTGCTTTTCCCGTAAGAAAAATATTGCGACAACTTTCATTTACCAGGTTTGTGGCAAGAAGAAACATTTCATTGCTGTTATCAACATTCATAAAAAATCAAGATAAGAAAAATAAAAAAGCTGCCTTTACTCAGACAGCTTTATTTAATTATAATTTTAAAAATTAAATTATTGATCCCACCAAAGTTTATCGCTCATTTGCACGGTTGGAACGTTTCCTCCGTTTGTTGAAATTTCATCTGCAGGATAATTCAGTCTTCGAATAAATGTGCTTAATACTGCATTTTCAGGAAGCATAAAATCTTTATAGTTATAATCTGTACGCCGCATATCATCCCATGTAACAGGATTTAAAAAACACGCAACATATTTTTCTTCCATGATACGCTGGAGTGTTAAGTTTTCAGAACCAACAGCAACAGAAGGACCGGTGATGTACCGTTGAATGGCTGTATCTGCAACGCCTAACTTTTGCATATTAGCTGTAATGCCTGCTATGTAAGCATTGTAAGCGTCGGCGCTATTTCCTTTTCTAAATTCAGCCTCTGCTTCCATGAATTTACATTCAGCATAAGTTATTATCTGCAGAGGAGAATTATCACTTGAATACCATTTGCCAACTGTTAGATAACATTCCTGCGGATCTGTTGGATCGCCATGCCCACCTGCACCATTTACTGTTCCGCGATAGTCTCCAAATTTTGTAGTGTCAGTAATTAGTGGAAGCCTTGGATCGAAAACACCATAGATCGTTCCATTAGTCGCAGTAATGAAATAAGCTGAAAGCCATCCATCTAAAAGCAATACAGAATTATTATATGCTTCAGTTTCCCATGGATTGGTTCCATCAAACGCAGTTATTTGTGCATCATCTTCGTTACTGGTATATGCTTGTGTTAATTCACTTAAAACAGCATCCGCATTATAATCAGAAGTTTTTGAAACCTGGTTTAACATACGTGCTTTTAAAGCATGTGCTGTTTTTATCCACGCACCTGCATCACCTGCATGAATAAAATCACTGGAAGAATTCAGTTCACCATCAGCATCCGGTTGCTGCAATGCAGCAATGCCTAAGTCAAGCAGATGCAGGCAAGTATCATAAAGCGATTTCTGATCATCAAATTTTGGATGGATATTATCCACACCTAAAAATGATTCTGTATAAGGCACATCACCCCAAACATTTGTTATCATATTTATCTGCTGTGCTGTTAAAATATCAGCAACACCAATGTAAGCATTCAAGCCCTTTTCAAAAGCGAATTTGCGCATATCATATAAATCAGTCAATACATTATAACAATCATTCCATGCACTGCTCGCATTTACATCATCATAAGTATCTATGGTGCTTCCAGCGCTGGGAGAAGCAAGATATTGTGTGTAATAACTCGTCCAGTCTGCAACACGCCAAACATTTATTGCAGATGAGTTTGTAACATTTGCAAGCAGTCCATCAATTGGCGGTTGTAAGGCTGCGTTTGGGTTTTGATTTATATCAAAATATTTTTTACAACTGCCCAACATTAAAATAATGCAGGCTGAAAAAATTATTTGCTTATATATTTTTATTGCGTTCATTGTAAGATTTTTTGTGGTTTGAAAAATTAGAAACCAACATTTAAAGAAAAAATATAGCTGCGCAATGCAGGATAACTAAAGCCTGAACTGATAACAAAATTGCTTCCTGAAGCTGCATCACTTCTTGTTTCCGGATCGAAGCCTTTATACTTTGTAATTAATATCAGGTTTGTGCCGGTAAATGAAAGTGTTGCACTGTTAAACACAGAATGCATAAATATTTTTTGCGGTAATGAATAAGATAAAGTAGCTGTACGCAATCTTACCCACGAAGCATCTTCGATAAAATTTTCTGAAATGCCGCGATAAATATTCCGGTAATATCCGTTTCCATAATTAATGCCATCCGGGCCAATTCCTTGTCCGAGAAAAACAGGTTTTGTATTTTGTTTTCCATCTTCAGTAACACCATTAAAAACAATTGTTTGATCGCGGTTAAGTGTAATTGCAGACTCACCAAAAGCAGCCAAGAAATCAGTGAACTGATCAAACTTTTGAACACCTGCCTGCATATCCCACAAAAAATATAAACTCCAGTTTTTATAAGTTAATGTATTGCCTAAACCAGCAACCCATTTTGGATAAGAGTTGCCCAATATTTTTTGATTTGTTGCATCAGGATAAACAGGAAAGCCATCATCACCAATAAGCATTGGTAAGCTTTTATTTACATGCCCTGAATCAACGTCACCATATCTAACTATAGGTGTGCCCCATATATCTCCTGCAGATTCTCCGGGTACATAATATGAACTAACGGTTGATCTTCCATACCCAAAAACGCTATTGATAAAAATGCTTTTCAACCCGGGATATACAGACAAAATTTTGTTTCTGTTGGCAGAAAGATTTCCCGAAACATCCCATTTAAAATTTTTAGATTTTACAGGTGTGCCTGTTATAGATAACTCAATGCCTTTGTTTTGTATTTCGCCGGCATTTAATGTAATTGAACTAAAGCCTGTAGTAGATGATACAGTTACAGGTATTATCTGGTCTTTACTGTTTGATTTATACCATGTAAAATTTAACCCGAGGCGATTTTGCAGAAAGCTTAGGTCCGTTCCTATTTCAAATGTTGTTGTGTTTTCAGGTCTTAATGTAAATACGCCAGCCGATCCATTTCTTGTCCATCGTATAACATCGGTACCATCATTTGAAATAGGCGCACCATCCGGAACGTAAGTAACGCTTGTACTGTAAGGCGGCGCATCTTTACCAATGCCTGCTAATGAAGCACGAATTTTTCCATAGCTAAACCATGCAGGCATTGTAAACTGTTGAGAAAAAATATAGCTTAGGCTTGCAGAAGGATAAAAGAATGAACGGTTATTTTCTTCAAGTGAAGATGTCCAGTCATTTCTTCCGGTGAGTGCTAAGTATAAATAATTATTGTACCCCAAAGTAAGGTCTGCATAAGCGCCGATAATGCGATACCTTTCTCTATACTCATCAATTACAGTATGTTTTGCATTTTGTAATGAGAACCAATTGTACACATCAAGACCGCTGCCTTCTGCACTAATGCGTTTTAAATTTCTGTCCAAAACATCATTACCTATACGAAATGTAGTTTGAAATTTATTTGCCCATGTGTGATCGAAAGTCAATAGTAAATTTGAATTAAGCTGCCTGAAGTTTAATTGATATTGATGTACAAAACCGGTTCCGTATTGTCCGTCATAATCCTGGTTATCTTCCGCAACAAATTCTCCGGGGAAACCAACTGCACCGGGCGCTGTAGCTTCTCGCGCATCACCGTATTCATCTACGCCAAATAAATATGTGGCAGTAAACCAGCTTACCGGATTATAAGTAAAGTTTACATCACCTGTTATATGATTTACCTGCGAGCCGAATTTGTTTGTTGCTGTTTGGTAAACCGGGTTATCATTACCATAACTTTTCATTGTGCCCTGTGGCGTAAATGCATCACGCACATCCCATCGCGGAGCCCAATAAATTAAATCTTCATTATAGCGGTTTGCATCATAAAAATTACCATTAGTGTTTGTATAAAATATTGATGTACCCATTTTAAATTTATCGCTAAACTTTAACTGGCCATTTAATCTCGCATTTATATCCTGGTAAAAAGTATTTGGAATAAGACCAGTTTGCCTTAAATAAGAAAACGATGAAGAGTATGTTACTTTATCACTTCCACCGGAGAGATTAATACCAGATCTATATTGATGACCCGTATTATAAGCATGTTTCCAATCGTTGGGCAATTGTGCAGGATGTGTGGGATCGATTTTTCTTGCATCTTCAACTGTTGGTCCCCATGCAGGCCAAAAACTTGTTGAATCATATTCGCCACTATAACCCTGTGTATATTTTAACTGGATGTCTGGGATCTTATCTATATTATCAATATTGTATGAAGAATTAAAACTTACACGCATTTTGCCTGCCTGCCCTGATTTGGTTGTAATCACTATTACACCATTCGCACCACGCAGTCCATACAATGCAGTTGCAGCACCACCTCTTAAAACATTTATTGTTTCAATATCATCAGGATTTAAATCTGACATACGATTAGGCAATGCAGCGCCGCGATCACCGGTTGTGCCTGTAGTAAAAGTGCTGTTATCAACAGGTAAGCCATCAATAACAAATAAAGGTTGATTATTGGCAGCCGGATTTAAAGAATTTATACCGCGTATTAAAATGCTTGCACCTTGTCCCGGTCCACCACCAGAACCATTGATAGTTACACCTGCAATTTTGCCTTGCAATGCATTTATTAAATTGGGTTGCTTTGCTTCAGAAATTTCGGTGGCACTAACCTGTTGCGAAGCATAACCTAAAGTGCGTACTTCTCTTTTTATACCTAAAGCTGTAACAACAACCTCATTTAAATTTCCGCCAGAAACATCGAGTTCAACATTCAATGTTTGAGATCCATCAACACTTACATCTTTGTTAGCATAACCAACGTAAGAAACAGTGAGTGTTGCATTATCATGTAAAAGCGTGATTGAAAAATTACCTGCATTATCTGCAAGAACTCTGTTGGTTGTTCCCTTTTCCTGAATGACGGCTCTTTCAAGCGGTTGTTTTGTATCGCCTGCAGAAACTTTACCTGTAATAGTTTTTCCCTGCTGTGCATTTACAAGATAAAAAAGCAGCAAAAAGCAAGCTGCTAAAATGGGTGATTTAAGCATAAGTAGATTTTGATGGTGAATGAAAACGGATAGCTAATTTTAATTTCATTATTTACATCCTGAATTAAATGAACGTTTTTAATGAAGAGAATTGTTGTAATATAAAAATGAAAGACATGAACTTTTTATAAGACTTTAATTTTTACCTGTATGCTGCTTCACTTATATTGGTTATAAAATTTTTTTGCGCGATGAAGTTAATTGGGTTATTACTTTACTTAAGTTGTTGCGCATATGTGCAAAAAAACTTTATTGCCTTTTGTTTAATTCATTAATCTGCACTCATAATTTATTTTACTCATTGCATATTCTCACAAGCTTCATCATGCTTAGGTCGAATTCATTCATCGCATAATTATGTTTATAAGTATTCGTAAATTCGGCACTCATTCACTAAGCCTCTCTGGCCTCATTTACTCACGTAATAACGTTTGTCAAAGGTGTTCGTGAATGCTCCTGCTAAGCTTCATCTGTTCTTCGCTCCGGTCGCATTTGCGGAAACAATAAAACATCTTGTATTGAAGATTGATTTGTCATTAACATACATAACCTGTCAATGCCAATACCAATTCCACTTGTAGGGGGCATACCATATTCAAGCGCTCTTAAAAAATCTTCATCAATAAACATTGCTTCTTCATCTCCGCGTTCCATTAAGCGGGATTGTTCTTCAAATCTTTCACGCTGATCAATCGGATCGTTTAATTCACTGTAAGCATTTGCGAGTTCTTTCCCGTTAATCATCAGCTCAAATCTTTCTACCAAACCTTGCTTACTTCTATGCTTTTTTGTGAGCGGGCTCATTTCAACAGGATAATCAATAATAAATGTTGGCTGAATAAACTTGTCTTCTGCTTTCTCACTAAAAATAGCATCAATCAATTTTCCTTTGCCCATCGTTTCATCCGCTTCAATATTTAATTGTTTGCAGACATCAATCAATTTTGCTTCATCCATTTCGCTTACATCAAAACCAGTATGTTCTTTAATAGCATCATAAATTGTAATGCGTTTAAATGGTGTTTTAAAGCTGATAGTGGTTTCGCCAACTTTCACTTCAGTTGTTCCGTGTAATGTCAATGCAATTTTTTCAAACAACTGTTCTGTTGTTTCCATCATCCAGAAATAATCTTTGTATGCAGTGTACCATTCAAGAATTGTGAATTCGGGATTATGTGTTCTGTCCATTCCTTCATTTCTAAAATCACGACTGAATTCATACACCCAATCGAAACCACCAACAATCAATCTTTTTAAATATAACTCATTTGCTATGCGCAGATACAAAGGAATATCCAAAGCATTGTGATGTGTAACAAACGGTCTTGCCGCAGCACCACCGGGAATCGGTTGCAACACAGGCGTATCAACTTCTACTGCACTACGCTCATTTAAAAATGCACGCATTGCATTTATCATTTGCGTGCGTTTTAAAAAAGTATTTTTTACTTCGGGATTAACAATTAAATCAGCATAACGCTGGCGATAACGAAATTCCGGATCAGTAACTTCATCATAAACATTTCCTTCTTCATCGCGCTTTACAACGGGTAATGGTTTTAACGATTTTGTAAGCAGCGTAAAACTTTTTGCATGAATAGAAATTTCTCCTGTGCGTGTTATAAAAACAAAACCTGTTACGCCAATAATATCACCCAAATCAATTAAATGTTTTATTACCTCATCAAACAAAGTTTTGTCTTCGCCTTCACACACATCATCTTTCCGCACATACAATTGAATAATGCCTTTACTATCCTGAATCTTAATAAAAAAAACTTTGCCTCTATCAGTCAAGCTCATTATTCTGCCGGCAACACAAACATTGCTGAACTGTTCTTTAGTTTCTTCTGAAAACAATTTTTTTATATCAGCAGAATAATGTGTTACAGGATAAAGCGGCGCAGGATACGGATTGATATTTAATGCTTTTAATTTATCTAATTTATTTCTGCGGATTATTTCCTGCTCTGATAATTGCTGGCTCATATTCAATTTATAATTTCAAATTTACAATTGAGAAGCGGCAAATATAAGTGAACAAAAAATCAACCTATCTTTAAAGCAAAACAGTTTTATGGCTGAATTTTTTATTGATCCGGATATTTCAAAAGCCAAAACCATCAATACAGATTTTTATACAGAGCAAAAATTTTATGAAGCCGCGAAAGAAAAAATCTTTGTTTCATCATTGCAGTTTATTGGCGATACTGATTTAGTAAAAAATCCAGGCGATACTTATCCGTTTACGCTGCTTGAAAATTATTTAGATGAACCATTACTGCTTACAAAAGATAAACAAAATAAAATTTATTGTTTAAGTAACGTGTGTACACATCGCGGAAATTTGATTGTGTACGAGCCTTGCAAACTGAACCAGTTAAAATGCCGTTACCATGGCAGATTGTTTTCGATTGATGGAAAATTTATTTCAATGCCGGAATTTAAAGAGGTTGAAAATTTTCCTACAGAAGATGATAACCTGCATCAATTGCAACTAAACAATTGGGGCAAATTATTATTTACAAGCTTAAATAATGAATACAAGTTTGAAGATTTTTTTGGGGAAATGATGCAACGAATGAAATGGTTTCCGGTTCATCAGCTTCAATTTAAAAAAGAATTATCTGCCGATTATTATGTAAACGCAAACTGGGCTTTGTATTGCGAAAATTATTTGGAAGGTTTTCATATTCCTTTTGTTCATGCAGGCTTAAACCAGGTGCTTGATTTTGGCGAATACACAACAGAAGTTTTTCGTTACAGTAATTTGCAGTTGGGTGTTGGCAAAAAAGGAGATGTATGTTTTGAGCTGCCGCAAACTTCACCCGATTATGGAAAAGAAATAGCTGCTTATTATTTTTGGGTTTTTCCAAACATGATGTTTAATTTTTATCCCTGGGGTTTATCAATAAATATTGTAGAACCGCTCGAAGTAAGTAAATGCCGTGTGCGTTTTCTTACCTATGTGAGTGATGAAAGTAAATTTGGACAAGGTGCAGGCAGCGGTTTAAATACAGTTGAGTTAGAAGATGAAGAAGTAGTGCAAAATGTGCAGAAAGGAATTCGTTCAAGATTTTATAAATATGGAAGATATTCGGTTAAACGGGAACAAGGCACACATCATTTTCATTCTTTAATTGCTAAGTTTATGCAATAAAAAGGTTCTGCAATTGCAGAACCTTTTTATTGTTATGTATTCCCTTGATTATTTCATGTCATTTGATATCTTATTTGCTGTTGCTCTGCCTGGCAAATAAATCTGGAAACCTAAACCGAGATTCAAATTACTTGTAGAAGTTGTATTACCAAAGCCTACATTTTCATTAAACTTCAATAATGTTTCAAATGCTATATTTTTTGTAATGAAATAAGCGTAACCGGGTCCGATGCCTAATCCCAAACCATTTGTAGAGTTACCACCTTTAGTATTATCGCCTTCAAAGCCAGCATTGCCTTCAAAAAACCAACGGCCTGCTCTTAAAATATTTACTTTAGGATCGTTCACATAATACCTTGCTAACGCGCCTACACCATATCTTGTGTAAGTATCATAATCCTTAGCTGTTTCTAAATGAAAGTTAACATAAGCGCCTACAGCAAGATTACTGTTTAACATCCAGGCTCCTTTCGGAGATAAATCAATAGTCGTATGGGAACCTTTCTTTAATCCGATATTAAAATTTGCAACGTCAGCACCAACTATTGCATTTCCTCTTTCAAGTTGTGCATTAGATTTTTCAACTCCTAATAAGCATAATACAACTAATGCAGCGAAAATCTTTTTCATAAATTAATTTTTGTTTTTCAAGATTGTTTTTATTTAGTGTTTGCTGCATGCCATTTGTTAAATACCATGCCAAAACTTATTAACTAATCAAGAAGTGTTTGCGATTCGTCTTCCAATAAATTTAAATTTACCGCATCGGAGCCCGCGATGCCTTCAACAGAACCTTTAATATGCGCAGCATTCAGCAACACTTTTTCCAATTGTTTTTCTCTGGCCTTCCATAACTTTTCCATCGCATCACGTTCTCTTTGAATACTTATTTTCATACTCAAAAATCCTTCCCGAATTGCTTTCCACTGTTCACTGAATTCACGACCGGTTAAATAATCATACAACATGTGCATTTTATCCCCCTTATTTTCCTGGCTTCTTGCGAGTTTAAAAATTTCCATAATGCTATTACGTAAAACAGTTGCAAGACTTCTCACTTCAGCAAATGTGCAGATATATACACCATCTTTTTCACCAAAACGCTCCATATCTTTCGGCAAAGTTTGTGTAACGATAACAGCAAGATCAGCACCCTGGCTGCGCATATCTGATTTTAATTTATCAATCCAATCTGCAGAAAAACTTGCAGTGCGCTTACTTTCATAAATAATTTTTCCGCATTCATTGCCATAAGGATTACATACAGTTTGAATACAATCAGCTCCACGCACACCTTTGCCCACCGGAACAATTTTATCATGCGGGAAGGTGTGATGCAAAATATTTTCAAGTAATAATTCCTGTACTTCGCCTTGCAACTGCATGCTGCCCTGTTCTGCTTTGCGCTTCATTTGTTCAGCCAGTTTTATTTGATCTTCAAGTTGCTTTTCTTTTTCAGCTAACCGCAATTGAAAATCATTTTGAAGCTGTTCAATTTTCTGCGCTTCTATCTTCCTTATTTCCGTTGAAAGTTTTTCTCTTTCCTCATTTAATTTTTTATGAAGATTAATTTCGAGTTCTTCTTCCCTACGCTTTATGTTTTGTTCTTTCTGCAAAAACTCTAATTCTTTTCTGCGAGCTTCCTTTAATTTCTCTTCATTATCTGCAACAGATTGCTGCAATAATTTTAATTGATTTTCAAAATCGGCGCTTAAAGATTTTCTTATGGATGATTCAAGATCGGTTTGCATTCTTTTCTTTTCATCAGTCAGGCGCTTATTTAATTCGTCATCTTTTGCACGTAGTTGTTTTTCAAACAAAGATTCTTTTTGTTTGAAGTCTTCCTCTTTTTTTTGCTGCCACTCTTTCATTTGTTGCCGCAATTGTTTTTGCAATTCATCTCGTATAGCATCATTCGGCTCGAATTCATTACCGCAACCCGGGCATTTAATCATTGTCGTCATATTTAACTCAGTTTTACGGCGTAAAAATAAAACTAAATTTTTTAGGAATTATTTTTAACCGGCAGGAAAGATTTCAACAGTCACATTTTTGCTTTTAATTATATTTAACTCATTAATTTTTTGAAAATGCAAAGAAGAAAATTTTTAAAGAATACATCTGCTGCAGGTTTATCATCAATCTTAATTGCAGGAAATAGCGTAATTGCACAAACCGAAAAGAAAAATATTCCAACAGATGAATTTGAGTTAAATGAAGTAACAATTGACATGCTTCAACAATATATGCAGTCAGGAAAATATACTTCGCGCAGGATTACTGAAATATATTTAAAACGCATTGCAGCTATTGATAAAAACGGACCAAAGTTGAATGCAATTATCGAATTAAATTCTGATGCATTATCCATTGCCGACGCGATGGATGCAGAACGTAAAGCAGGAAAACTAAGAGGATCGATGCATGGAATTCCTGTGTTGATCAAAGACAATATTAATACCGGAGATAAAATGATGACAACTGCCGGCGCAAGTGCATTAGAAGGAAATCATGCGGCAAAAGATGCATTTATTATTCAGCAATTAAGAAATGCAGGTGCAGTTTTATTAGGAAAAACTAATTTAAGTGAATGGGCGAATTTTCGTTCTACGCGTTCATCAAGCGGATGGAGCAGTCGCGGCGGGCAAACAAGAAATCCATATATTTTGGAAAGAAATCCTTCGGGTTCAAGTTCGGGCTCAGGCGCTGCTGTTTCTGCTAATTTATGTACAGTTGCTATCGGTACAGAAACAGATGGCTCTGTTGTTTCACCTTCATCTGTAAATGGAATTGTTGGCATAAAACCAACAGTTGGTTTATTAAGCAGAAGCGGAATTATTCCTATCTCTTCTACACAAGATACTGCAGGACCAATGGCAAGAACTGTTAAAGATGCGGCAATTTTGTTAGGCGCTTTAACAGGTGTTGATGATGCGGATGCTGTTACAAAAAATAGTGATGGAAAATTTTTGAAAGATTATACTCAAGGTTTAAATATAAATAGTTTGCAAGGCAAACGCATTGGAATTGAAAAAGCTTTTCTTGACGGCAACAAACAAATTGTTGATGTATACAAAACAGCAATAGATGTGCTGAAAAATCAAGGTGCAACTATTGTTGAAATAGAATTGCAAAAAGCTTTGAGTGATATGGGTAACGCAGAATTTTTGGTATTGCAATATGAGTTTAAAGATGGCGTGAATAAATATCTTTCAACTGCAAATGCAAAAGTAAAAACGCTGAAAGATGTAATTGATTTTAATAAACAAAATGAAGCGACAGCAATGCCATTTTTTAAACAGGAAATTTTGGAAATGTGTGAAGCAAAAGGAGACTTAAACAGCAGCGAATACAAAGAAGCATTAAGCAAAACATTAAGAACGCGTTTGATAATTGACGACATTATTTCCGACAATAAACTTGATGCAATCTGCGGCGTAACAAATGGCTTATCGTGGTGTATTGATTTAATTAATGGTGATTATGATACAGGGTTTTCTTATTCAACAGCAGCGGCAATGGCAGGTTATCCGCACATAACCGTACCTATGGGAGTGGTGCATAATTTACCAATCGGTTTATCTTTTATTGGTGGGGCATATACTGAAGCACAAATTATTTCGCTTGCTTATGCGTATGAACAGGCAACTAAAAAAAGAACCGCACCATCTTTTATAAAAACAAGTATTCCTGAAATTTGATATTATCATTCCTGTTAAAAGAGTTCAGTTAAAAAAATTTGGATATTTTAAGTACAGTATTTGTAACTGTTAATTAAAATAATTATATGGATAACCGACAAAAATTAGAAGCAATTGAAAAAATGATACGTGAGCTGGAAGATGCTAAAAACAGCCAGGCTTCACTATTAAAAAAGATTGCACAGATTGACGCCGACAATATTAATACCAGCATTGATATTTTGGATAAAGGTTTAGGGGATATATATGAACATGCTGATGCAAGTATTGAAAGCCTGAACGGATTAACAGAGAAATTGCAAACATATCGCGATGAATTTATAAAAAAATATAAGCTGGATGAACCTGAAGAAGTTCAGTCGTAAAATAAAAGAGAGTGTACATAACATTCTCTTCTTAATTTGTATTGCTGTTACAATCCTGATACAATCTTACCAAGCTCTTTCATAGCTTCCCCACTTTCGCCATACTCTATAACACGTCCAACTTCTTTTCCATCTTTCATCACAATAAAAGTAGGCACATCTATAAGATGAAATGTTTTGTTCAGGTTATCGAAAGTGGTTTTAGCATTATCAACACCAATAAGAGTAATGCTGCTGTCTGCATAACCTGCAGCATCTGTAAGACGATAAAATTGTGGCAATAAATTTTGCGTATCAGGGCACCATGTTCCTGCAAAAATGAGCATTTGAAAATCGTTTGCATGTTGTTTAAAAGCAGACACAGCACCTGCATCAGGCTTACCAAGTTTATAATTTTTATTGAACCAGTTAAAAGAAGTATCGTTTTGTATATCGGCTCTTGATATCAGTCCGCGTAAAACTTTTCTTCCTTTTGTATCATAACTTGTTTGATATGCATGAAAAGGTGTTGAGGATTTGCTTACAGCATTTTGCGTTTTGCACGAAATAAAACTTATAATAATTATACTAAACAGCGCTAATTTTTTCATGTGTGAATGTTGATTGTTTAATTACCACATGGAATTTGCTAATATATTATATTAGAAAATTTAGTAGAAAAAGCTCATTTCATGCGCCTAAATTAGCTCGCAATTCTAAAAGAAACGAACGGAATTTTGTTAAGGTTTCCACTAACTGTGTTTCCATTTCTGCTTTCCTGCGATTGTCTTTTAAAAACTGGCGGGCGCCTTCCATAGAATATTTTTGTTGCCGTAACAGATAATAAATAATACGCAGATTTTTTATGTCTTCAGGGCGAAATAAGCGATCGCCTTTACGGTTTTTACGCGGTTTTAAAATATCAAATTCTTTTTCCCAGAAACGCAACAATGAAGGATTTACATGAAACCATTCTGAAACTTCTGTTATAGAATAATACTGTTTTTGAAATAAAATTTCATCGTCGGGAATTTCAAGCAATGCAACATCAAGATTAATTTCTTTAAAAGATTTCCTGCCGCGCTTAGAAGGTTTTTGTTCTGTTTTTTTTGATAAAGGTTTTATAAGCTGTACAAATTTCTTTTCTTCTTTTGCTTCCTCTACTAATTGATTAATTTGATTATTTCTTTTCTCTTTTGGCTGAGTGTTTTGCGTTTTTAAAACCTCCTGTTTTTTTTCCGGCTCTTTTTTAAATAAATCTAACTGCTGCATAATTAAAAGTAAATTATTTACACCTATAGTAAAATTAATCGTTTATCTTTTTAACTGCTAAGTTTGTAAAAACAGTTTTTGCGTGAATAAAATAAATAAAATCTGTGTTTGCGGTGCGGGCACCATGGGTAGCGGAATTGCACAAGTTGTTGCGCAAAATGGTTTTACTGTAATTGTGTTTGATGTAAATGAAGAAATGCTTTTAAAAAGCAAATCATCAATTGGAAGCAGCCTGCAGAAATTATCAGAGAAAGCAAAAATAACTGAGCAACAAAAGGAAGAAACAATTCAGCGCATAATATTTACTTCAAATATTAATGATTGCGTTGCTGATTTAATAATTGAAGCGGTGGTTGAAAAAACAGAAATCAAACAACAATTATTTGATGCCCTTTTATTAATTAATGATGATGAAACAATTTTCGCTACCAACACTTCTTCGATTTCTGTTTCAGGATTAAGTAATAAAAAAAAATATGCTGAACGTTTTGCAGGTATGCATTTTTTTAATCCTGCACAATTAATGAAACTGGTTGAAATTATTCGCGCGGACAAAACTTCTGAGGAAGTAATTAAAACATTAGTTGCACTTGCAAAACAAATTGGTAAAACTCCTGTTGTTTGTAATGATTTACCGGGATTTATTGTAAATCGGGTTGCACGTCCTTATTATCTTGAAGCAATGAAAATACTTGAAGAAGGTAATGCAGACATTGAAACAGTTGATGCTGTTATGGAGGCAACAGGTTTTAAAATGGGTCCGTTTAAACTGATCGATTTAATTGGCATGGATATAAATTACTCCGTAAGCAATATAGTGTGGGAAGCGCTGAACAAGCCTGAACGTTTAAGACCTTCTATCATACAAAAAAATAAGGTAGAAGCAAATGAGCTTGGTAAGAAAACTGGGAAAGGGTTTTATAAATATTGAATCGTATTTAACGAGTACAAACTGTTGCATGAATTCAGACGAAAAGATTAATTCGCCCGCAGAAAAAAAAATAATTTTTATAACCGGTGCAACTGGCTTACTCGGTTCTCATTTAATTAAAGAGCTTGTAAAGCAAAATGTAAAAATCAAAGCTTTATACAGAAATGAAATTCCTTTTGTTGATTCAAATATTGAATGGATAAAAGGTGATTTATTTGATACAGTTTTACTTGAAGAAATTTTGCAGGGTGTTGATCAGGTTTATCATTGCGCCGGAAAAGTTTCCTTCAATCCAAAAGCAAAAAAGGAACTTTTTAAAACGAATATTGAAGGCACTGCAAATATTGTAAATGCGTGTTTAAACACAGGTGTAAAAAAATTACTGCATGTAAGTTCTGTTTCTGCGTTGGGGCGATTAAGAGAGAATACAATTATTACAGAAGAAATGCAATGGAGCGAAGAAACAAGCAACAGTGTATATGGTGAAAGTAAATATCTCGCTGAGATGGAAGTGTGGCGCGGCATTGCAGAAGGTTTAAATGCTGTAATAGTAAACCCAACTATTATTCTTGGTGCAGGCGATTGGAATAATGGCTCATCTGAAATTTTTAAAACAGTTTATAAAGAGTTTCCATATTATTCAGAAGGTGTAACAGGCTTTGTTGATGTGATGGATGTAGTAACTGCAATGATTGCATTAATGAACAGCGATATTTCTGCAGAACGTTTTATTATTAATGCTGATAATATTTCTTACAAAGAGCTGTTTAATATGATTGCTGAAGCGTTTCATAAAAAACCTCCGCATAAAAAAGTTTCTCCATTTATGGCAGCTTCAATATGGCGTTTGGAAGCGATACGAAGTTCATTTATCGGCAAAGCGCCTTTTATTACAAAAGAAACTGCACGAACCGCAATGGCAAAAGTTTATTTTGATAACAACAAATTATTGCAAACGCTTCCCTCATTTAAATACACGCCTTTAAAAAATTCTGTAGAAAGAATTTGTAATCTGTTAATGGAAACAAACAATGTTATTGACTGATATTAATTTTAAATGAAGGTTAAATGCTTTGCATGAATAACTATTCAGTTACATGTTAAAGCCGCTACTTTTGCCGTTTAATTAATTGAATGTTTAAAACTATTCTTCCGTTTTATATTATTTGTTTCGCTCTATATATTTTTTTCACCCGCCAGCCAGATTATCTTGACGGACAATTTGCAACCGGTATTATTCATTATATAAAAGACAGCGCACAAAAGCCCCTTGCAAAAGTTTTCTTTACAATTGATGAAAAAACTTACGCCGCAAACGCAGCTTATTCTTTGCGCAACCTGAGGGAAAGTGAAACTGTGCCGGTTATTTATGATACATCAAATCCGGCAAATGCTGCCATATATAAATGGTGGGGTTATTGGCTGCGATGGAATGAATTGGTTGCATCTATATTAATACCTCTTGTTTTATATTATGCAGCTAAAGCTATAACAGCAAATCCAACACCCGAAACATTAATAGAAGAACTTGAAGATAAAGACCGCACTAAAAGAAAAAAATACAATTAGCATAATACAATAACACCTAAAGAACAATACATGAAAACAATTATTTTACTTTTTTGCAGCAATACTTTTATGACGTTTGCCTGGTACTGGCATCTTAAAGCTACCGATGTGGCTCTGTGGAAAGTGATTTTAATAAGCTGGAGTTTGGCATTTATTGAATATTGTTTTGCGGTGCCCGCGAATCGTTATGGTTTTGAAAAAGGCTGGAATGGGTTTCAGCTAAAAATTATACAAGAAGTTATTACGCTTATTGTGTTCTCAATTTTTGCAGTGCTGTACTTAAAAGAGCCGCTTCAATGGAAATATTTTGTGAGCTTTCTTTTTATTATTGGTGCAGTTTATTTTGCCTTTAAATAAAAGAAGGGTGACCGCATCCCGCTGGCCACCCTGATTTAACCCTGCTGCAAAAGTTCAAATATTTTTTAGTTGTTAATCGCTTGTTGTAATAAAAAGACGTGGCATTTTTCTTTCGGTTTAATCAGGTTTAAAAAAATATTTGCTGATTTTTATTCATTAACTATTTATTAGCATTTGAACCTACTAATGCTATTTTTGCAAGCGAAATTTGCACGATGAAATGAGGCATAAAAGTTTTCGAGCAATTTTTACCAACTGCGATGAAAATTTTTATGGCGGATTCCATGTGGCAATTGAAAAGACAAAATATACACATGAAATTACCCGTTTATATTGTTGATGCTTTTACTGATAAACTTTTTGGCGGTAATCCTGCCGCTGTTTGTCCATTGCATGAATGGTTGCCGGATAAAACCATGCAAAGTCTTGCAACCGAAAATAATTTATCGGAAACCGCTTTTATAATTGAAGAAGACGATCATTACCGCATTCGCTGGTTTACGCCTTCTGTTGAAGTAAAGCTTTGTGGTCATGCAACTTTAGCGAGTGCGCATATTTTTTATACGGAACTGCATCACGCTAAAGAAGAAGTTTGGTTTGAATCACATAGCGGCATGTTAAAAGTTTCCCGTAGAAATCAGAATTCTTACACGTTAAATTTTCCGGCTAATCCACCTGAACCGGCTTCAGAAATTCCTGAAGGTTTATTCAAAGGTTTAGGCATTGATGATGCGCCTGTTTTTAAAACCTCTTTTGATTATATGGTTTTGCTTCCATCGCAACAAAGCATAGAAAATCTTACTCCCGATTTTACGGAGCTTGCTAAAGTAAAAGCGCGTGGTGTAATAACAACTGCAAAGGGCAATGATGCAGATTTTGTGTCAAGATGCTTTTATCCGCAAAGCGGTATTAACGAAGACCCGGTTACAGGCTCTGCACACACAATCATGGTTCCTTATTGGGCGGAAGTATTGGCCAAAAATAATCTTACAGCTATACAACTTTCAAAAAGAAAAGGTTATTTAGATTGTGAGTTGAAAGATACTCGTGTGCTTATGACCGGCAACGCCATTACTTATATGAAAGGCGAATATATTGTTTGATGGAGCCAAAAAAGCAACTCGTAATTTATACTGATGGCGCCGCAAGAGGCAATCCGGGTAAAGGCGGTTATGGCGCTATTTTAATTTGGGGTGATAGAGAAAAGGAATTATCAGCAGGTTATCGCTTAACTACAAATAACAGGATGGAATTAACGGCTGTTATTGCAGCTTTGAAATCACTTACTAAAAAAAATATTCCGGTTAATATTTATACAGATAGCCAATATGTTTTTAATTCAGTAGAAAAAAAATGGCTCGATGGCTGGATAAGAACAGATTTTAAAGGTGATAAAAAGAATAAAGATTTGTGGATGGAGTATTATCATCTCGCAAAAAACTATTCAATAAAATTTTTTTGGGTGAAGGGTCATGCAGAAAATATATATAATAACCGTTGTGATGAACTTGCTACTACAGCCGCCGATGGAAATAATTTATTGGTTGATGAAGGCTATGAGCAAATTCGAAACAAGCTTTTATAAAAATTCCATTTTATTTTGCAAGCCTTTTAAATTTTTAAAACTATAATTTCTCCCTTTAGGGAGGTTAGGAGGGTTAATGAAAGTAATGAAGTTTGGCGGCACAAGTGTTGGCACGCCGCAGCGTATGAGCCAGGTACTCGAATTAATATCGGCAGGTAACGATTCAAAGATTGTTGTACTAAGTGCATTAAGCGGTACAACCAATGCGCTGGTAAATATCAGCAATACTATTGCAGAAGGATACAGAGATGAAGCCAAAAATAAAATTGAAGAACTGGAACGCCATTACCGCGAATTTGTAAACAATCTTGTTGAGAAAGAAGCTTTCAGAGAAAAAGCTAATGCTATTGTTTCAGAACATTTCGAGTTTTTGAATATTATTCTTAAGATTTCTTTTAGCGAAGCGTTAAATAAAGATATTCTTGCGCAGGGAGAGTTATTAAGCACCAAACTTTTTTCTGTTTTTCTTGAAGAAAAAAATGTTGATCATCTATTATTGCCGGCGCTGGAATTTATGAGTATTGATGGTAATGGTGAGCCGCAGATTGGCAGTATAAAAGTTAAGCTTAGCCAATTGCTTGAGCAGCATCAGGATAAAAAATTATTTATAACGCAGGGATATATTTGCCGTAATACAAAAGGTGAAGTAGACAATTTAAAACGTGGTGGTAGTGATTATACAGCATCATTAATTGCCGCAGCGGTAAAGGCATCGGTGTGCGAAATATGGACAGACATCAACGGAATGCACAACAATGATCCGCGTGTAGTGGATAAAACAATACCGGTTGAAACTTTAAGTTTTGATGAAGCTGCAGAGCTTGCGTATTTCGGTGCAAAAATTTTACATCCTGCCTGCATTTGGCCTGCGCAACTATATAAAATTCCTGTAAAACTGTTGAATACAATGCAACCGGATGCGGCTGGCACAACTATACAGCAAACTGTAAAACATATTGGCGCAAAAGCAGTTGCAGCAAAGGATGGCATTATCGCAATAAAAATTAAAAGCAGCCGCATGTTGCTGGCTTATGGTTTTTTAAGAAAAATATTTGAAGTGTTTGAGAAATATAAAACTTCAATTGATATGATTACTACTTCTGAAGTTGCTGTTTCTGTTACAATTGATAACAGCACACACCTTCAGCAAATAATAAAAGAGCTTGAGCCGCTTGGCACTGTGGAAACAGATACAGACCAAACCATTGTTTCGATTGTAGGAAACGAGATTGCAGAATCTTCTACTGTGTTGAAAAAAATCTTTATTGCGATAAGTGAAATTCCTGTTCGCATGGTTAGCTATGGTGGCAGCCGCCATAATATTTCTTTACTTATC
>JAICKT010000236.1 GCA_025927795.1 Parafilimonas sp.
ATTGATTAAAATAGATGTGGAAGGCGCAGAGCTTCTTACCCTTAAAGCTCTTTCAAAGCTTTTAAAAGAAAATGAATGCTGGTTAATTATTGAAACACATTCAATGCATTTGGAAAAAGATTGTATAGATTTTCTTGTCAAACACAATTACCGTACACGTATTATAAAAAATGCCTGGTGGAGAAGCATCCTGCCGGAGCGCCGCCCGCTGGAGCATAACCGGTGGCTGGCGGCGTGGAAATAAACTGCTTAATAATTATTACAATATTGCGATTCTTTCAAAAAGCTCAGGGTAGTTAATAACCAGGCCAAGATCATCAACCGTTATTACCGCTTCAAAATCGTTAGGTACATTTTCATATTTGTATTGATATGTTGAAAGCCTGGTGTAACGCTGTTGCACAGGTTTAATTTCGCGGTTTAAAATATCAATGTATAAAACATTGAGTTCCTGTTGCTCATTTTTAGATAAATTAAGCCTGCTGATTGGTAAAGTGTTTGTAAAAGGGGTTAAAGAAATATCAATGTCAATACAGCCGGTAAATTGCCCGGCGGGTTTATCATTTGTAAGCCAGTTGCCTTTGCCATCGCTTTCAAATCTGAATGATTGAATTACTCCGTTAAGATTACTTTTTATTTCAAAGAAAATTGTTTCCCGGTTCTTATTCGTCTTTATAAAATATTCAACCCTGTAAATTACCTGTTCATGCAAACCGGTAATTACAGAATTTACTTCAAACACATTTTCAGTGTTTATTAAAACACAATTCTCTAATGAATGATATGCCTTTCCTTGCCACAATATATTTTTTTGCATAACAATGTTTGTTGAACTATACAATAAAAATACGACTAACAAATTTTTGCCATATTGTGCAGGCAGTTTTTATATCCGGTTTAATTGTACATATTTACCAACGCTTTATTGCTTTTTTTTCTTCATTAAAAACTATGGCTGCATGCACATGAAAACCCAACTGCAAAACGAAATAATAATTACAATGCAACTAAAAAATAATAACAGGAAATATTTTTTCTCATATAGTTTAAAATGCAAATGCAATTTGTATGAAGCCGGTCGGCTTTAAATAAATGTGAAGTGTTTAAGCCATCCGTAAAACACAACGTATTTTTGCAACATGCATATTGAATCGCGGCAGGAAAAATATGAAGCAGTAATCGGGCTTGAAGTACATGCACGCCTGTTAACAAAAAGCAAACTGTTTTCCGGTGATGCAAATATATACGGTTCAGAACCAAATGAAAATGTTGGTGTAATTACACTGGCGCATCCGGGCACATTACCTAAAACAAATAAAAAAGCTATTGAATATGCAGTGATGATGGGCATTGCCTGCAATTGCACCATCAATCAAAAAAATTATTTTGCACGCAAACATTATTTCTATCCTGATTTACCAAAAGGTTTTCAAATTTCACAACATACAGTACCTATTTGCGGAAGCGGGTTTGTTACGATTAAACCTTCAACCGGCGAAAGAAACATAAAGCTGCATCATATACATCTTGAAGAAGACGCAGGCAAAAGTATCCATGAGTTGCACGAAGATTTTAGTTATATAGATTATAACCGTGCAGGCACGCCGCTGATTGAAATTGTAACGGAGCCGGATATGCATTCTGCAGAAGAAGCAGGTTTGTTTGTAACGGAATTAAGAAAATTGGTGCGCTGGATAAATATTTGTGACGGTAATATGGAAGAAGGCAGCCTGCGTTGTGATGCAAATATTTCTTTGCGATTAAAAGGTGAAACAAAGCTTGGTACAAAAGTGGAAGTAAAAAATCTTAACTCCATTCGTAATATAAGAAAAGCAATAGAAGTTGAAATTGAACGCATGACTGCATTGCTTGACAAAGGCGAAAAAATATTTCAGCAAACACGAAGCTTTGATGCAACAAACGATACAACGTTTGAAATTCGCGAAAAGGAAGAAGCAAATGATTACCGGTATTTTCCTGAACCTGATTTGCCGCCGATTAGTTTAAGCGATGAATATCTCATCAACATAAAAAATAATCTGCCGGCACTGCCGCAGCAATTGTATAAAAAATATCAATCTGAATTTGGATTGAATGAATATGATGCTGCACAGCTTACAAGCGAAAAAGAAATTGCAGATTATTTTGAATCAGCGATTCATCATACAACAAATTATAAAGCGCTTGCCAACTGGATTAACGGACCCATACGGCAGTTAATAAATGAAGAGAAAATTTCTTTAAATGATATTCCCCTAAACAGGCTTGCAGAAATAATTGAGATAGTTGATAAAGAAGAAGTAAGTTTTTCAAATGCTTCATTAAAATTATTACCTGCAATAATAAAAGACAATAGCAAACCGGTTGCTGAACTTGCATCTTCACTTCATCTTATTCAAACGAAAAATACCGATGAATTAAAAGATTGGGTTACCGTGGTATTACATAAAATGCCGGATAAAGTTGCTGAATATAAGAAAGGTAAAAAGGGCTTAATAGGCTTGTTTGTTGGTGAAGTAAAAAAATTAAGTAAGGGCAAAGCAGATTTAAAATCTGTTACAGCTTTGCTGGAAGATGAACTGAGTAATTAAACTAATCATGAAACACATTCCATATATTTTTTTTGCGGCAATTTTTTTTATTGCCTGTAATAATAAGCCGGGTAGTTTTACTGTAAGCGGCACCGTAAAACATGCACTTTCCGATACAATTTATCTTGAAAAATTATCTTACGAATCTGCAGATTCAAAGGTTATTGATTCGGCACGGATAGAAAAAGATGGAAGCTATACATTAAACGGCATTGACTCACAACAAAACTTATACGTGCTTGGTTTTAAACAAAATCCTGTTGTTATTTTAATTAACGATGGCAATAAAATAAAAATTGATTTTGATCTTAATGGTTTTCATTATCCTGATATAAATGGTTCAGACGCTACCAGGCAATTGTACGCTTTTGTAAAAGATTTCTGGCAAAAAGATTCTGTTTTGTCAACAAGCTACTACCAGCTTGATAGTGTAAACAAGCAACCGCAAAAAGACTCTGCATATTTAATGCAATTGCATCAGCAATACACTACACAACTAAATGCGCTTGATGAGGTAATTGTAAATTTTATAAAGAAGTCGAATAATCCGGCTGCAATCTGTTTTGCACTTGATAAAGCAAAAGGTGCTGTTGCACCGGATGAATTAAATGCATTGGCGCAGGATGCAGCGAAGCGCTTTCCGCAGCATAGCGGCATTGCAATTTTTAAAAGCGCGCTTACACAATCAATGCAGGATGAAACAAATGGTGAGTCTGCAGAGCTGTTAAATAAGCCAGCACCGGATTTAACCATGAATGATGTGAATGGAAAAAAAATCAGCATCAGCGATTTTAAAGGCAAATATTTATTGGTTGATTTTTGGGCAAGCTGGTGTGCGCCATGCAGGCAGGAAAATCCTAATGTTGTGGCTGCATACAATAAGTTCAAAAATAAAAACTTTACTATTCTTGGTGTTTCACTGGATGAAGATAAAAATGACTGGCTGGCTGCAATAAAACATGATAATTTAACGTGGGCGCAAATGAGTGATTTAAAGCAATGGCAAAGCGCTGCTATTGATGCTTATCGTTTTAACGGAATTCCATTTAATGTTTTAATTGATCCGGAAGGAAAAATAATTGCGGAAAGTTTGCGCGGTGAAATGCTGGAACAAAAGCTGAGCGAAGTACTTCACTAAAAAATTATTTATAAAAGTTTACATAAAAAATATTTGGTGAATAGATTAAACCCATTTACTTTGTATTTCAAAGCGCTTTTATGAATGCAACGCAAAAGTTGTCGAACGAACTGCACGATATAAAAAAAATGATGGAGCAAAGCAGCCGCTTTATCAGCTTAAGCGGATTAAGTGGTATTGCTGCAGGTGTTTGTGCATTAATTGGTGCATGGTTTGCAAATAATTTTATTGGAAGAGATGAAGTTGTACTCACACGGCAGTCTGTAAATAGTCCTGATTCAATCCTGCACGGAGATTTTATAAACAGCCGGATATTGCAGATTGCATTTATAACTTTTGTTGCGGCTTTTTTATCAGCATTTATATTTACTTACCGGCGCAGTAAAAAAACCAATGTGCCTATCTGGGGAACTACCGCAAAACGACTTATGATTAATGTAAGTGTTCCGATGATCGCCGGCGGAATTTTTTTACTGGCATTGATAAAGGATGGTGTTTACGATTTTGTTGCACCCGGCTGTTTAATTTTTTATGGGTTGGGTGTTTTAAATGCAAGCAAATACACGTTACACGAAACACGTTATCTCGGTTATTGTGAAATAATATTGGGTTTAATCTGTCTTTATTTTCCAGGTGATGGATTATATTTCTGGGCCGCCGGCTTCGGCATTTTGCATATAGTATATGGTGTGTTTATGTGGTTAAAATATGAAAGAAATTGAGGTTAATGAAAAATCCTATAGAAAATTTAAATAAAACATTTGACAGCCGTATCCGGCTTGGAATAATGAGTGCGCTTATGGTAAATACATCTGTAAATTTTAACCAGTTAAAAGAATTAATACAGGTTACTGATGGCAACCTGGCGAGCCATATTAAGGCTTTGGAAGATAGCGGGTATATAAAAATTCAAAAAGGCTTTATCGGCAAAAAAACAAATACGGTTTATTCTGTAACCAAAGCTGGAGAAAAAGCTTTTCGTGTTCATTTAGATGCATTGGAAAAAATGATAAAAAATATATAATTAAATTTTTTTGTACCTATACTTTGAAATACAAAGTGCTTTTATAAAATGAAAAATAGATTGACGTCACTTGATATAGCAGTAAAAATGTGGGCGTATTCAGCTTTGATTTTAAGCTCAGGTATTTTTGTTTATGCATTCTTCGCTGAAGGTGTCTTTAGTTTTGTTATTCTGATTGCAGTGCTTATTGCAACTATTGTTGGAAGTTTTCCTGCTTTTATAATTATCATTTTTTTATTGTCCTTAATTTCAAAATTTCTATCAAATTATTCACAAAAAATAACTGTGTTGATTATTCTTTATTTGCTGATTGCATTAGTGTATGGATGTTTAAGCGGTTTATTTTTTTACAACCCATTTTATAAATACGACTTCCTTAATTCATTCTTGGCAGCCGCTGGTTATTCAGCCGCTGTAGTATTCGCTGCAATTCTCATTGCGTTCTTTATCACCATAAAATATACAAAAATTTACTTCTCATCACCTTACAAAAAAATAACTCAAATGCAAGAAAACTTAAACCAGCCGATGCTGCAAAAAAATCAAAATTCTTATTCAAATAAAATATGGATTAAAGGCTTAATAACTGCAGGGCTAATACTTCTCATGCTTATTCCAACTGTATTTGTTTCAAATCTTGTTGAAGAAAGGCAACAACGGCAACAGGAAATAAAAAATGAAGTAAGCAGCAAATGGGCAGGTGAACAAAATATCACCTTTGCTTATCTCTGGCTTCCTTACAATGTTTTAATAACTGCAGCAAACGGAAAAACTTCAGTTGAAAAAAGATCGCTCACTATTCTGCCGGAAAACCTTAATGTAACCGGCTCTGTCTCTACTGAAAAACGACAACGTTCTATTTACACTGTGCTTTTATATAACAGCAAGTTAACTGCAAAAGGTAATTTTAATATTCAGATTCCTGCTGATATTGATACGTCAACTATTGACTGGAAGAATTGCAAAATTTGTTTTGGCATCTCTGATTTTAAAGGCATTCAACAAAAAATTACCGCAAAGATTAATAATGATTCTTATGATCTCTCTGGCGGATTACCAACAAATGAAATTGATACAACCGGATTATCATCATCAATAATTCTTAGCACTGACAATATTGGTAAACCATTATCTTTTGAGTTACCGTTAAAAATTAAAGGAAGCGATCAATTACACTTTGTTCCGTTGGCAGGTAATAGTCAGTTCACGCTAACATCAAACTGGAATAGTCCATCTTTTGATGGCAATACTTTACCATCTGAAAGAAATTTAAATGCCAAAGGTTTTGAGGCCGACTGGAATTTTAATAAGGCTAACCTGCCTTTCAATACTGTATTAAAAGATTTCAATTTTAAAAAAGATGATTATTCATTTGGTGTAAGTCTTTTACAACCTGCGGATCAATATGCAAAAACATTGCGTTGCGTTAAATATGCTATTCTTTTTATCGGTCTTACATTTTCTCTTTTTTTTATCGTTGAGATTATGCAGAAAAAACCACTGCATCCTGTACAATATGTTTTAGCCGGATTAGCACTAATAGTTTTTTATACGCTTTTATTATCCATCAGTGAATTTTTGTTGTTTGATGTTGCATACCTGATTGCATCCTCTGCTACAATTTTATTGCTGGCATTATATGCAAAAAGTCATTTTAAAAGCTGGAAAATTGGCGGCGTGTTTGCCGGTGTAATTGGTTCTATTTATGGTTTCATCTTCGTTCTCATCAGTCTTGAAGATACAGCGTTGCTCGTAGGCAGTATAGGTCTGTTTATTATTCTCGCCTTAGCAATGTATGCCAGTAGAAAAATTAACTGGTATGACAATGTTCTGGCTGAAAACATAAATATTCAAAATATATAAAACCACTGTTATGAAAAAGAATTCATCATTACTGGCACATCTTGCTGCTGCAATAATTATTACAGGTATTATATTACTTGTGTATGCTTCGGTGCAACAAGCGCATCGTTCATCTGCAAACGATCCGCAATTGCAAATTGCACGCGATTTAAGCGCTGCAATCAGTTCAGGAAAATCAACAAACAATTTATTACAGCACGATACAATTGATTTATCACAAAGTCTTGGTGTGTTCACTGAAATATTTGATAAGAATGGAAACCCGTTGCAAT
>JAICKT010000621.1 GCA_025927795.1 Parafilimonas sp.
GGTTTACTTGCTTTTATATAAGATGGACGATTGCCTTTTTTTGTTGAGGCATGTAAAGTAAACTGACTCACCAATAAAATATCACCATCAACATCCTTAATACAAATATTCATCACGTCATTTGCATCATTAAAAATTCTGAGGTTTACAATTTTGGCGCATAGCCACTCAATATCTTCTTTTGTATCTGCATCTTCAATACCTAATAAAATCATTAAACCGTTTTTAATTTCTCCTGTTATTTTTTCATCCACCTTAACCGAAGCATAAGAAACTCTTTGTATTACTGCCCGCATTTTTATTAATTAATTTTGCGTGTAATTTAAAAAGATGAATATTGATATCACCAAAGAAATTCAGTTTAAAACTGCACGCAGCGGTGGCAAAGGCGGGCAAAATGTAAATAAAGTTGAAACTATGGTTGAAGGCAGATGGCTGATAAATGAATCTCAATTAGTAAATGAACAGCAGAAAAACATCATTCACCAACAATTATCAAATCGTATTACATCTGATGGATTTTTATTGGTGAAATCTCAAACACATCGCACACAGCAAAGCAATAAAGAAGAAGTCATTAATAAAATAAACGTACTTATAAATAAAGCGCTGCTTCCAAAGAAAGCACGCATCGTTACAAAAATTTCAAAAGCAGTAAAAGAAAAAAGATTAGAGAATAAAAAACAAAAATCTTTTTTAAAAGAGAACAGAAAAAAATTAAGAAGACAAGATTTTTAATGTGTTCATTAACCAATATTCAACAGTCAATATTCAATAATCAATAATCAAGCTATTATCTTCGTTAAAAAATTTTAGTTGAGCGGCATTAAGCAATTGGCAGGGCAAACTTTTTGGTACGGCATCAGCAGTATTGCTGCACGTTTTATAAATTATTTGCTTACACCATATCTAACTTATTCAACACTTATTTCAAAAGCGAATTACGGGCAAATGAGTGCCATTTATGCGGCGATTCCTTTGTTCAATGTGATTTTTACTTATGGAATGGAAACTACATATTTCCGTTTTATGCGTAAAGATGTTGACCGTGAAGCTGTAAACAATACAGCTTCCATCAGCATGCTGATTAGTTCAATTGTGTTGAGCATTTTGTTATGGATGAATCAAGCGTGGCTGGCAAAAGTGGCAACACTAAGTGAGTTTCCTATTCTTATACAATTAAGCATTATTATTATCGGGCTGGATGCATTAAGCACTATTCCGTTTGCGCGTTTACGTTATGAAGGCAGACCAAGATTATTTGCTGCATATAAAATTGCAGCGATACTTATTAATATTGCCTTCACTGTTTTCTTTCTTAGTTATTGTCCGCACAAAGCAAAAGCAGACCCGAACAGTTGGGCAGTGTTAATTTATAAACCCAATTTAAATCCTATTATTTACGTGTTGCTCGCAAATGCCATTGCATCGCTTTGTACTTTATTGCTATTAAGCAAATGGGTGCTGCCAAAAAAATGGAGTTTCAATTTTTCGTTATGGAAAATAATGATGGCTTATTCTTTACCAATGTTGGTTGCAGGCTTAGGCGGTATGATAAATGAAACATTCGACCGTTTAATGCTTGGCTGGTGGTTGCCTGGTTCTGTACAATATGCAGATGAACAACGCGGCATTTATAGCGCTTGTTATAAACTTTCCATTTTAATTACATTATTTATACAAGCTTTTCGCATGGGCGCAGAGCCGTTCTTTTTTAAACAGGCAGAAGGTGAAAATCCGCAACGTGTTTATGCACGTGTAACAAAATTTTTTGTGATAACAATTTCCATTATGTTTTTGGTGGTAA
>JAICKT010000210.1 GCA_025927795.1 Parafilimonas sp.
CAAAATTAAATTAGTGTACTTTTTACACAACGAACACAAATGTGTAACTTTTACACTTCATAAACAAAAAATCTTTTTAGGATGCTGCATACATTTTGAAATAATATTTGCAGTATGAAAAAATTTTCATTGCTATTATATGTGAGTGTAACGCTTATCATCAGTTGCAGCAAAAGCAATTCAGCACCGCCAAATAATATTGGCGGCGATACAACAATGAATCCGCCTGATACAACTCTTATCAGTAATTCAACATTTGCAAAAAATGCAGATATAGGCTGGCTTACAGAGATGGAAGTAAGCGGTTATAAATTTTATAATCGTAATGGTGTTGAAGAAGATTGTCACCAGGTTTAAAAGATGAAGGCCTGAATGCAGTTTGTTTGCGTGCATGCATATTTCAAACGGATTTGATAATAATTTATTCAGGTGGATGTTTGATGGATTAAAAAGCAACAACGCAAAATGGAATGTAATTAAAATGTCGTTGTATCCTTCGTCAACAAACTGGTCAACACTCGATGCACAATGTTTATCAAATATGAAGAATATGATTGCGCGTTATAAAAAACCTGTAATGATTTGCAAAGTTGGAATGAGCCGGACCGATTCCATTGCATGCAAATCTTTTTTAGACGACATCATTTCAAAAACAAAATCTGTTGCAAACGGAAATGGGTTAGGCGTGTTTTACCGGGAGCCGGAAAGTTATAATAACTGGCAAACCTATTCACTTGGCGCTTTTGATAATAATGGCAAGCCAACTGTTGCTTTGGATGCTTTTAAAAATTAATTCATTTTTTATATTGAACCACTAAGACAATTTTAACTTAGTGCTTTGTGCCTTCGTGGTTAAAAAAATCTTATACACATGCAAGCTGCTAAATTTTATTTTTTATTGATGATGTTAAGCATCACTCTCACTACTTTTTCTCAACAACTTCCGGCAAGAAAAATAAATTTTGATGATAGCTGGAAGTTTGCATTTGGCAGCGCAGACAATCCTGCAAAAGATTTCAATTACAGTGTAACAACAATCTTTTCAAAATCAGGTTATGCGCCGGGTACACCTGCTGATGTAACTTTTTATGATAGTTCTTGGCGCACATTAAATCTTCCGCACGATTGGGTTGTTGAATTGCCGTTTGCAAACTCAACAAGTGATGATGTTGAAAGCCACGGCTACAAGCCTGTTGGCGGTTTATTTCCTGAAACAAGTATTGGCTGGTATCGAAAACATTTTACAATCCCTGCGAGCGATAGCGGTCATCGTTTTCAAATTCAGTTCGACGGAATTTTTCGTGATGCAATGATTTGGGTAAACGGTTTTTTTGTGGGCAATAATAAAAGTGGTTATATAGGTTGTGCTTATGATATTACAGACTTCATCAATTTTCATAGAGAAAATATTATTACGGTTCGTGTTGATGCAACGCAATACGAAGGTTGGTTTTACGAAGGAGCAGGCATATACCGGCATGTTTGGCTGAATGAATATAACAACACACACATTGCAACAGATGGTGTTTTTGTTTTTAGCGATGTAAAGAAAAAAAGCGCAACTGTCAACATTCAATCAACAATACAAAATCAAAATTTAAATGAATCCAATTGTTTGGTTTCATCATATATAACTGATAGAAATGGAAACATCATTGGCAAATCACCCGAACAATCAATTTCAATCACATCAAACGATACAAAAACCATCACACAAAAAATAAATATTACAAATCCAAAATTGTGGAGTGTTGATAATCCTTATTTATACCGCGCCATTGTTCTTGTAAAAAATAATAACAACATTATTGATAGCGAAAAAATCCGCTTTGGTATTCGCACGATAAATGTTACAGACAGTGGTTTGTTTGTAAACGGCATTTACACAAAAATTTATGGAATGTGTAATCACCAGGATGCAGCCGGTGTTGGTTCTGCGTTGCCTGATTATTTGCAATATTATCGTGTTCGTTTATTAAAACAAATGGGTGTAAATGCATATCGAACAAGCCACAATCCTGCAACACCTGAGTTGCTTGATGCTTGTGATAGTTTAGGAATGTTAGTGTTGGAAGAAAATCGTTTGCTCAACAGCAGCGATGAATATATAAGCCAATTTGAAAGAATGGTTAAGCGCGATAGAACACATCCTTCCATTTTTATGTGGTCAATCGGCAATGAAGAATTTGGAATTCAAACAACCAGTTATGGCAAACGCATTGCGCAATCATTATTGGCAAAACAAAAAAAGTTAGACCCAACACGCACATCAACGTATGCGGCAGATGTGCCCAATGTTTTTGAAGGTGTGAATGAAGTAATTCCAGTTCGCGGCTTTAATTATCGTGAAAAATTTGCTGAAGCGTATCATCACGATCATCCAACACAACCGCTTGTTGGAACGGAAATGGGAAGCACAGTTACAACACGCGGCATCTACGTAAAAGATACCATTAATGGTTATGTGCCTGATGAAGATACAACGCATCCGGCATGGAGCAGCACCGCAGAAACATGGTGGAAATTATGTGCACCACATAAATGGTGGATGGGTGGTTTTGTATGGACAGGTTTTGATTATCGTGGTGAGCCAACGCCGTATGCATGGCCCAACATTAATTCGCATTTTGGTGTGTTGGATATGTGCGGCTTTCCAAAAAATATTTCTTACTACTATAAAAGCTGGTGGAGCAATTTTGCTGTGTTACAGCTTTCGCCGCATTGGAATTGGAGCGGAAAGGAAGGACAACCAATTGATGTTTGGGTAAACAGCAATGCAGATAATGTTGAGCTTTTTTTGAATGGAAAAAGTTTGGGTAAAAAAGATATGCCGCGTAATGGTCATTTGCAATGGAGTGTAAATTATGAACCGGGTACTTTGCAGGCAATCGGTTATCGCAATGGCAGAAAATTATTTGCGGAAGTTGAAACAAGTGACAAACCAAATACCGTTATTGTTACGCCATATAAAACAACCATGCTGGCGGATGGAAAAGATGTTGCAGTAATAAACATCAGTGCAATTGATAAGAATGGTGTTGAAGTGCCGGATGCAAATAACCTGATTCATTTTTCTGTAAATGGTGATGCAAAAATTATTGGTGTTGCCAATGGCGACCCAAGCAGCCATGAGCAGGATAAGTTTAATGATACAGTTGCACAGCGACATTTATTTAATGGTAAATGCCAGGTGATTGTTCAAAGCGGCACAACGCCTTCACTGATAAAATTTGAAGCAAAGGGAGATGATGTGCAATGGAGCGGCGGTACTGATATCGCTGCCATTCAACCCGGCACACCTCATCTTGTTTCAAAAGCAAATAATACATTTCCAGTTTCAAAATTCACATCAATACCGATTGATAAAATGCTCGGTGCAGATATTTCTTTTTTACCTGAGCTTGAAGCAAAGGGAATAAAGTTTTCTGATAAGGGTGTTGAAAAAGATGCAATACAAATTTTAAAAGACCATGGCTTTAATTATGTACGATTAAGAATTTTTGTTGACCCGCAAAATGATAGCGGTTATTCGCCGCATAAGGGATTCTGTGATTTAAATCATACAAAAGAAATGGCGAAAAGAATTAAAGCAGCAGGCATGAAATTCTTGCTCGATTTTCATTACAGTGATTATTGGGCAGACCCCGGAAAACAATTCAAACCAAAAGCATGGAGTGGCGAAAATTTCACGCAGTTAAAACAATCAGTTTATGATTATACAAAAATGGTAATGCAGGAATTGAAAGGGCAAAACACAACGCCCGATATGGTGCAGGTGGGTAATGAAATTAATCATGGAATGATTTGGCCCGAAGGCTATATCAGTAATCTCGATAGTTTGGCGCAATTAATTTATGCAGGCATTAATGGTGTAAAAGCAATTTCACCTTCAACATCTATTATGCTGCATATTGCACTTGGCGGGCAAAATGATGAAGCACGTTTTTTTCTTGATAATATGATTGAACGCGGCGTTCCGTTTGATGTAATTGGTTTATCATATTATCCGAGATGGCATGGAACGCTGGATGATTTGCAATACAATCTTGCTGATTTATCCAGCCATTATAATAAAGATGTGATTGTTGTTGAGTACTCGCATAAAAAACGTGAAGTAAATCAAATGGCATTTGATGTACCGAATGGAAGAGGTAAAGGCACCTGCATTTGGGAACCATTAAGCACATGGGAAAGTTTTTTTGATAAAGATGGAAAGGCAAATAAATATTTGTATTTGTATGATGAGATAAGTAAGGAGTATTTGAAAAAGTAAAAATCGGATTGAATGATCGAATAAAACGGCAGAACATAAGCTCTGCCGTTTATGTTTTGTAAAATGGAAAATTAGATACGGATGTTAGGATATTGGTTGCGGCCTTTTATAAGCGCAGTGCAAATATCCATCAGCATTATACAACTGTAACAATAAAAAAGGTTTTGAAATACTCAAAGAAGTCAATTTTATATTGATAAGTGTTAGTATGACAATTACAAATTTATTTCATCAGGTTCGCATCTATAATATTCTCCTTGTTGCAACTGATGACTGACCAACTTCTACAATGCCATGTAAACAATACTCAATGTTATCACAAATATGTTATTCATTTATTGGTAGATTCTTCCGTCGTCACCCACTTCTTATCTTTACGCAAAATCATTTTTTGAAATATCCTGTCCTTTTATTTTTAGTATGTCTTGTTTTTATAAATTTCTCCTGCAGTAAACATGAAAGCCTGGTTGCTGCAATACCGCAAAGCGATACAACGCCGTTAAAAAATATTGCGCCATTTAAAGTTGGTGCTTCAGTTGTTGTACCGCTTTTGCAAAACGATTCTGCATATTTAAATACGGTATTGCAACAATACAACAGCATTACTACCGCCAACACATTAAAATGGTATATAGCTCATCCTGCGCAAAATATGTTTGATTTTTCAGGCGGTGATTACATAGCAGACTTTTGCGCAGCAAACGGCAAACGTATGCATGCACATTGTTTAATCTGGTATCTTGATAATCCACAATGGCTGAAAAATTTTAAAGGTGATTCTTTAGCATGGGAAAATCTTTTTAAAACACATATACAAACGATGGTTGCGCATTATAAAGGAAAGGCAACAAGCTGGGATGTAGTGAATGAAGCGCTTAACGATGACGGCAGCTTGCGTGTAAACGATAAAAACTTATCAAATAATTATGATGATGGCAGTATTTGGGCAAGACATTTAGGACCGGATTATGTTGCACGCGCATTTATATATGCACACGAAGCAGATACATCAGCATTGCTGTTTTATAATGATTATGGACAAGAATGGGATGATAGAAAAACAGATTCTATTATTGCGATGATTAACAGGTTTAAAGCAAGAGGCATTCCTATAAACGGTCTCGGAATACAGATGCATACAAACATAAATGCTTCAGAAAATGGTATAAAAAAAGCATTTCAAAAAACTGCATCTACCGGTTTGCTTATTCATGTTTCAGAACTGGATGTAAGTGTAAATCCTTCAAATGATTCAACAGCAGAATTTTCCGATGCGCTTGCACAAAGGCAGGCTAACATGTATGCATTTATCGTACAACAATATAAACAGCTTATACCCGCAAAACAACAGTATGGAATTACAACCTGGGATGTAAGCGACGCCGATAGCTGGTTAGTTACTGAACTTAAACGCAGAGACTGGCCTTTATTATTTGATAAGAGCTTTACAAAAAAGCCCGCTTACTTTAGTTTCAGAAATGCATTGGCTAATTAGTTCTATAAACAATATTTATTTATAATTTACTATGAAACATTTTATTTTTCTGTTGATGTTATTTTGCTTAAGCTGCGCAAATCAATACTCATCTTCTAATAAAATTTATAAACGGCAATCAAGAGCATTTGCAAAAAACATAAAAACATATCCTTTAAAAGATTCGCTTAACAGCGGAAAATTTATCGGCACAACTAATTTTAATTTACGCAAACCTGAATTTGTAATCATTCATCATACAGCACAAAACAGCTGTGCGCAAACGCTTAAAACTTTTACTACTCAAATTTCGCAGGTAAGTGCGCATTATGTTATTTGTAAAGATGGAACCATTCATCACATGCTTAACGATTACATGCGTGCATGGCAGGCTGGTGTTAGTAAATGGGGAAACGATGCAGACATAAACAGCAGCAGCATTGGCATTGAGCTTGACAATAATGGCTATGAACCTTTTACAGATTATCAGATAAATAGTTTACTGCGGTTATTAGCTGCCTTAAAAAAAAAATATAATATTCCAACTGCAAACTTTATTGGTCATGCTGATATTGCACCAAGAAGAAAAAACGATCCGAATGTTTTTTTTCCGTGGAAAAGATTAGCTGACAGTGGTTATGGTTTATGGTATGATGATACAACAAATGTTGTATTGCCTTCAACTTTTCAATCAATACAGGCACTAAAAATTATTGGTTATGATGTAAGAGATACAGCTGCTGCAACGGTTGCATTTAAAAGACATTGGTTGCAAGACACGTTGCCCGGCCTTGATTCTGCCCAGTATAAAGTTTTATACGAGATGATGGAAAAATCTTTGCGTTAATTAAGATTCTTCTTCTTTCTTTTTTAAAATAAAACTTATTCTGCCGTTTGTTTCAAGATAAGCATCTTCAATATCTTCAAGCGAATCTTTTTTTGTTTCAAGGCGAAGGCTTTCATGCAAATCTTTTTTGCTGATTCCTGTTTTTGTAAGATTCTTACCTATAATTTTTTCTTTTTGAAATAAAAGAATCGCATTTCCTTTTACCAATCTTTCTACAAAATTATTTTTTACTGAAAGCCATGCAACAATACGATGCAGTATTATCATAATAACAGATGCAGCAACGGTTGACCAAAACGGTGATGCGCCCACTACGCCTCTTGCCAGCACCGCACCAAGCATAATTACAATAATGTTATCAAACGAAGATTTTTTTGCAAAGGCACGCCTGCCTGCAAATCGTATTAATATCAGCATAATTATAAACATAATTAGCGACCGCATACTCATTTGAAGTATGTTTAATTTTTCTCCTTCACCAAACAAAAATTGTATTGTATCCATTATTTTGGTTTAATTAATTTATAAGCTTCTTTGGCATCAATGTTTTTTAATGGTTCAAATTTTTTTCCTGCTTCTTCATTATAGTTAATAAAAAATTTTTCAATTTGTTCAATAATTTCTTGTGGTAAATCGTCAATTGATTTTACATCAGCAAACATTTGCGAAGCCTCTGGTATTACAATAAATCTGTCGTTACGCACGGTTTTATTATTTTTTTCAGTTTGTTTTGCACATATTCCGCCAATTATTCTGCAATCCATTGCGCAACCGGGAAAACTTTTTAATTCTGATATTACAATTATATCCAACGGATCTCCATCCTCTCCTTTTGTATTGGGTATAAATCCAAAATCGAAAGGAAACACCATGCCTGCCGGCATAATCTTTTTTAATTTAAACCATTTATTTTTTTTATCATAATCATATTTCTGTGCGCTGCCTTTTGGTGTTTCTACAATCACTGTTATCGTCTTCATGTTTAAGTATAGTTTTAACAACGCTCACAAAAATAAAGCCCGTTTATTTCAACGGGCTTTGCTTAAACATCAAAAATCAATCTCACTTTTTTAATGTGCA
>JAICKT010000112.1 GCA_025927795.1 Parafilimonas sp.
CTGAAAGCCTTTTAATTCTTTCACTGGTCGAACAACTGAACCAACAACATCCTGTATATACAATTGCACTGTTTCTTCACCATCGTAATTGCCATTATTTGTTACAGTAATTTTTGCGGTGATGGGTTTATTTGCATGCATAATTGAATCACTCAATGTAATATCACTATAATTAAAATTTGCATAACTTAATCCAAAACCAAATGGGTATTTCGGATAAATAGAAAGATCAATATATGCTGATCTGTAAAACCTGTCACTATCACTTGTTGCAGGTCGTCCTGTTTTGAAATGATTATAATAAATTGGAATCTGCCCTTCTGTTCTTGGAAAACTAATTGGCAATTTTGCAGAAGGATTATAATCACCAAACAACACATCAGCAATTGCATCGCCTGCTTCCGTACCCAACCACCATGTATATAAAATAGCCGGAACATTATCAGCAGTCCAGTTAAAGATTAAAGGTCTTCCTGCATTTAGCCAAAGCTCTTTTGAAAATCGTTTTTAAGCAGCTAAAAATCCGTAACTATAAATCATCTTGATCGCAACCAGCTTTCAGGATTTAAAAAACCCGAACCATTACTTACACTAAAACCAACTTCGCCATCACCGGATTGTCCGTTATCTGCTTTACCTAAAACCGTACCTGCATGCACTTCTGTTCCTTTATTTACCTGCACGTTTGAAAGATTGCTGTATGCTGTAAAATATTTACCATGCCGCACAACAATTGCTGTATGTCCGTCAAGATCAAACACAGCAGAAACTTCTCCGTCAGCAACAGATTTTACTGTTGCACCAACAGGCAAAGAAATTGTAAGACCATCGCTGTTGCCCTTTAATTTTGTGCCCGGAATTTCATAAGGCCCAAAATGAATACTTACAAAACCTGAATTTACCGGCCATGGTAATCTGCCACGATTACCTTCAAAATTTAAAGATTCAGTTAACCCTTCAGCAGTAGACTCAAACGGGCTGTAACTACGATTGCTTTTTGGAGCTGCAGTTACACTATTACCTGTATTATTCGGAGTGTTAGATGCAACATCATTTTTTGCGGCATTATTTGACGTAGCATTACTTGCGGCTGCATTTTTTTGTGCTTCCAGCGCTTTTGCTTTTGCCTCAGCTTCTGCCCTTTTTCTTGCTTCTGCAATTTCGCGGTTTATAATAACCTGCAAAGCACTTTTTAATTTCTGCTGGCTTCGCTGACTGGCTTTTATTTGCTTTGCTATTTCAGACTCTTTTCCTTTTAATTGTGCTATTACCTGGCTTTGTTCTTTTTTATCATCCTGCAAAACATTCAATTGTTTGCTTTGATCCACCAGTACACTTCGTTTTTCTGTTTTATTAGAGTTGAGTACATTTATTTTACCTGCAATAAGGTCTTGTGTTTTTTGAATGGTGCCTACTTGTGTTTCGCGATATTGCCGGTAACTTCTTAAATAAGCAACGCGTTTTATTGCATCATTAAAAGTGGTAGCAGAAAAAATAAAATTGAGATAATCATAATTGCTGCGGTTCTTATAAGCAAATACAAGGCTTTTTGCATAATTCTGTTTAAGCGTATCAAGCTGCAGCCTTAAATGATTTATCTGTAACTGATCTAAATAAATATTATCATCAAGCCTGCGCATATCTTTATTTATAGTATTGATAAGCTGTGTACGGGCTGCGATTTTGCGTTGTACCAATGCAAGCTGGCCGAGTGATTGTTTCTTGCTTGATTTTATCTGGCTTAATGTATTATTAAGATCATCAATTTCTTTTTGTAACTGTTGCTGTTTTGCCTTTATTTCTTCTTTTGTATCCTGCGCATAAGTAACAACAGTTATCAGACAGAAAAAAACAAAGAGCAACTTTTTTAGCATGGGGATGATTTTATGACAGTGCTGCTAAATTAACGCATCAGTTTGCTTAATCGTATTTGATGTCATAATTTTTAGAAATTGTAAACGGAAATGTTTGTGGCCGATTGAAGTTATATTCCTTAAAGCTGAGTTGCAATTTCATCGGCGCTGAACCGGTAACGGCAATATCTCTGTTTGCAGAAAAATTAATTCCATTTATAGTTTGATAGTTGTTATAAAAAATATTTGCATCAACCAAATTATTATTGCTGTTTGCAATAAACCTGCTTTGCCCAAGTATAAAATTGCTGCGCAAAAAAGAAAAGAGATAATTTATTGAAGACTCCTGTGCTGAAACTTTTATTGAATCTGGTTTTAAATCAAAATTTAATTTAGCATTATTTAAAACAGAAGGCTTACCAAGAATTATATTTTCAAAATCAGTAAAGCTAAATGGCAACCGCGCTATTTGCTGCAAATGCTGAATGCTGCTGAGTTGTGCTGTGCCTTCTAATTTATTGATGATTTTTACACTGTCCTGTGTTATTAAAACCCTTGCACCTTCTATATTTAAAGGTCCTGTAATAGATATCCAAATTACACTGTCTTTCTGCATACGTATATAAACAGTTGCATTGCCCGATGCCCGATCTGAATTAAAATCAGCTTTCGCTTTTCCATAAAATGTAGTAAAATCTAAAGGTGTATTTATTAAGTATGCAAGCGAATCTTTTATGATTGCAGCAGAATCAACAGTCTTCATTTTTTCTGCCGGTGACTGTGTAACTACAGGCTGTGATGAAACTGCACGTTGCGCCATTTTTGTTGAATGGCATGCTGTAAATATTAAACCAATTATTAAGGTTGATAAAATCACTTTATTCATCTGCTGTTGATTAATTTTTTTATTTGCCATATGGAATTGATGACATCATTTTTATTTTATTAGCATTATCAAACTCCGTTTCATTATAAGAATTTTCATCGCTATAATATTAAGTTGCCTGAAAATTTTTATGCTCGCTTCATTTTACTTATTTCCTGTATGACCAAAACCGCCATCACCACGTTTAGATTCATTCAAAACTTTAACTTCAATCCATTCTGCTTTTATAGTTTGATGAATAATCATTTGTGCGATTCGATCACCGTGTTGAATTGCATGTTCTTCATTTGAAAGATTGATAAGAATAATTTTTATCTCACCCCGATAATCACTATCAATTGTCCCAGGCGAATTAAGGCAGGTTATACCATACTTAATTGCCAAACCACTTCGCGGACGAATCTGCGCTTCATACCCATAAGGCAATTCAATAAACAAGCCTGTTGGTATTAATGCGCGTTGTAAAGGCAATAATTTAACAGGTTCTTTAAGATTTGCACGAATGTCCATACCTGCTGAACCAGTAGTTTCATAAGCAGGTAAATTATTTGTTGAATTGTTTATTATTTGAATTGAAACCGTTTCCAAAAAACGCGAATTAATTTTTATTCATTTATTTTTTCTAACAAAACGGTTGCATAAGCAACAATACCTTCTTCTCTCCCAACAAAACCAAGCTTTTCAGTTGTGGTTGCTTTTATTGAAACAGCATTTTCATTTAGCTCAACAAGCTTTGCGATTATGGATTGCATTTGCTTTACATAAGGTTTTATTTTAGGTTGCTGCAAACAAAGTGTGCTGTCAATATTCACAAGCATATAATTTTCTTTCCTGATTAATTCATTTGTGCGGCTTAATAAAATTTTGCTGTCAATATTTTTATAATCGTCAGACGTATCAGGAAAGTGTTCACCAATATCACCCAAACATGCTGCACCCAACATAGCATCACAAATTGCATGTAATAAAACATCTGCATCACTATGCCCTAATGCACCTTTTATATGCGGAATTAAAACGCCGCCAATCCATAAATCTCTTCCCTCAACCAATTGATGAAAATCTATTCCAAATCCAATGCGTAAGTTCATATTAATAAAAAAGCGAAGGTAAATTCCCTCGCTTTATAAAAAGATTTTAAAAAATTATTCCTGTGCACTCAGATTAAAAATTACACCAAACCGCAAAGTATTTGAAAGCGGGTTTCTTGTAATACCGCTGCCACTTGGCGCGAGGTAAGAAAAATTAAACTGGAATACATTATACGTTAAGCCAACACCTGCTGTAAAAAAACTGCGGTTACCCATCTCTTTTGTTTCTTTATAATAACCTGCACGCAAAGCAAACTGATCATTATAAACATATTCAGCGCCAAGCGAAGCAGAATAAGCATTATCACTAAAAGACTTAAACCAACTGGTGAATACACTTTGCGTGTGATAATCGTCTATTGCCTGTTGAGACGTGTCGGGTAAAGATGGCACGAGCAATTTATCAACATCGAGCGCCAGTGTAAATTTATTTTGTTCCTGGAAAACCCAGGAGTAACCAATGCCTGCGCCCAAATTAGCAGGTATGTAATCTTTTGATTGTGCATTATTAGTATAACCTATTTTAGAACCAAGATTACTAAATGCAACTCCATATGTTAAACCGGCTCCATCATCGCTGGTATTGTTGCCATATAAAGAAAGATCGGCAGCAATTGCATTACCTGCTTTATATACAACGCCGGAATTATTTACAGCCCCGTTTGCAAGTGCTGAATTTATATAACGCAAAGCCACACCAACGCCTAAAGTACTGGAAATTTTTCTTGAATATCCTAAATCAAAAGCAAATTCGTGTGGACGACCTGTGCCCTGTAATCCACCATTAAAATCTGTAAATTGTATTTGCCCTAAATTAAAATAACGAAGGCTGGCAGAAAAAGCCTGGTCTTCATCAAGTTTATGATAACCTGCAAGTGTAACAAGATAAACATCTGAAGCGATATCTTTTAACCACGGCGTATAAGTTAATCCAACAGCATCTGTTTGCGTTGCAAAAGGTATTTTGCCCAAATCCCAAAAACCGGAATTAGCATCCGGGCTTATAGCAATTCCTGCATCGCCCATTCCGCCCGAGCGTGCATCAGGAGAAATACGTAAAAACGGTACTGCGGTAGTAACAATATTTATTGGCTCTTGTGCGTCAGCAATAGTAATAAGGTTGTAGCCTGCAATTAACAAAAAGGTTAATGCCTTTAATTTTTTTCGCATCATTTTTATTTTAAACATTTTGGTTTGCTGATTAAAACGAAATTTTTCATTCAGTGTTTCAGCCAAAGGGTAAAAATTTATTCGATAGAAGTTATTAAGACGATAAAAAATGATCCGTTAGTATGGCAAATATGTAATATTTTAATTTCTTTTCCAACAATACTGCGGTTTTGCGCAAAATAATTGCTGCACCTCACCGGTGTACAAGTTATAAACGTATCAGACAGCTTATTGTTTTTTAAGCAATATTATATAGGTGGGAAAATGATCGCTGTAACCGCCACGGTAAGTATTTCCATCCCAGGTTCGCATAGGATAGCCTTTATATCTGCCGATATTTTCAACCATAAATTGTTTATTAAAAATATGTTGCTGATAATAAAAAAATCCGGTTTGATTTTTATTAAGCCATGTATAATTTATCATAATCTGGTCAAACAATCCCCAGGCATCCTGGTAAGCAAGTGTACCAAGCCCTTTTTTATACATGTCAATCCAAGGATTATACAATTCGCCGGGCTTCACACTTTTTATATTTTCTTTTGCACCAAGAACTTTTGTAACACTTGGGCTTATTGGATCGTCATTTAAATCGCCCATTACAATAATTTTTGTGTTGATGTTTATTTTTTCAATTGAATCAATGAAATTTTTATCAACCTGTGCTGCCGCTGCACGACCCGGTGCACTTCTTTGCTCACCTCCCACACGGCTTGGCCAGTGATTAACAAAAACATTTATCGTATCTCCGTTAAGCGAACCCTTCACCCACAAAACATCTCTTGTAAAAAAAGTTTGTTTAGCCCCTGTTGGAATGTGCACAAATAATTTACGGCTCTCCAATACTTTAAAATATTTAGGGTTATAAAGAAGCGCTACGTCAACACCGCGAATGTCTTTTGAATCATAATGCACAAAAGAATAGTTGCGTGGTTTTAATAAAGACTGATGAATAAGATCATTTAAAACAGTATCATTTTCTATTTCTGCAACACCTAATAATGCAGGACCGTCAGGATTTATATCTGTGCCGATTTGCGAAATAACAGTTGCCAGGTGTTCTACTTTCGTCCAGTAAACTTTACTGTTATAATTTTTAGGACCGGCAGGCAAAAATTCTTCATCATTAATATTTGGATTATCAACCGTATCGTAAAAATTTTCAAGATTATAAAAAGCAACGATGGCAGATTTATACTGTTGCTTTTGGGCAAATGAACAAGCACAAATACACAAACAAATTAAAAAAAAGCAGTTTGTTTTCATGATGATGAGAATACAAACATAAGCACATCAGTGATTACTATTAACCCTTAAAATTCATTTATATAATTCCTTATATTTGATAACGGGTTTTACTGCTTATAACAACTGCTGTTCATGCCAAAACTGATTTCTACCTTATTCTTCATCATTGTATTTAAATTTTGCGACGCACAGCAAAGTGAAATCACCAATGATAGTTTGCCAAAACAAGACTCATCTGTAATAGAAGATTTAAAAAGCAATGCGCTTGATAACATTCCAACCATTTCACTTGATGATAACGATTTCAGTGATGCAGGCACACAAAATGTTTCATCTTTATTAACCGCAGGCAGAGATCCTTTTTTTAATGCGGCTAGTTTTAATTTCAGTGTACTGCATTTTAAAATACGTGGTTATAGTTCAGATTATGCAGCTACATACATTAACAACATTCCGATGGATAATCTTGATAACGGTTACACACCGTTTGGTTTGTGGAGCGGATTGAATGATGTGTTTAGGAGTCGCGATGTAACAATTGGTGTGCGCTATAACACTTTTGCTTTTGGTGATATTGGCAGCACAACAAATATTGATGTTCGTGCAAGCAAACAAAAGCCGCAAACTATTTTTGGTTATGCATATTCAAACCGTTCATACGAACATAAATTAAGTTTTACACACAGTACAGGATTAAATAAAAATGGCTGGGCATTTACTTTTTCAGGCAGCAAAAGATATGCAGATGAAGGTTACGTACCCGGTACTTATTATAATGGATGGAGCTGGTTTATTGCAGCAGATAAAAAATTTGGACAGAAACAAATTCTTTCACTCATTGCATTTGCTGCGCCAACTGAAAATGCAAGGCAAGGTGCCGCAACGATTGAAATGATTTCGCTTGCAGATTCGCATTATTATAATCCGTATTGGGGTTATCAGGATGGAAAGAAAAGAAATGCCAACGTCAGCAAATCCAATCAACCTGTAATTATTCTTTCACATAATTATCGCATCAATAACAAAACAGATATTACAACGTCAGTAAGTTATTTATTTGGCAAACGTTCTTATTCAGGTTTAGATTGGTTTAATGCTCCCGATCCGCGACCTGATTATTATCGCTATTTGCCGAGTTATTATACAGACGATCCAATACAACAAAAATTAATCGAAGAAAACTTAAAGAACAATGAAGCAGCGCGACAAATAAACTGGAATAATCTTTACAATATCAATCGTGAAAACAAATCAACTATTAATAGTGCTGATGGAATTGCAGGCAACACAATTACAGGTAATCGCTCCTACTATATTTTAGGTGAACGAGTAACCAACAGTAAAATCATAAATTTTAATTCTGTAATTAATGCAAGATTGAATAATCATATTGATTTTACAGCAGGCGAAAGTTATCAGTATGCACACAATAATTATTTTCAAAAAACCGAAGATTTGCTTGGCGGATCTTTCTGGGTTGATGTAAATCAGTTTGCATTGCGTGATTTTCCAAACAACAGCACGGCTTATCAAAACGATTTAAATCATCCAAACCGCATCGTAAAAACAGGTGATAAATATGGCTATAATTATGACATCAATATTAATAAAGCAACAATTTGGTCGCAACTCGTTTTTACTTTTTCGCATATTGATTTTTTTATTTCAGCAGAAGGTTCACAAACAATTTTTCGCAGAATCGGAAATGTAAAGAATGGATTGTTCCCGGATAATTCTTTTGGAAAATCTGTGCCCAATCTTTTTTATAATTATGGATTGAAAGGTGGCGTCACTTATAAAATTAATGGCAGAAATTATTTGTATGTAAGCGGGGCTTTATTATCGCGACCACCTTATTATGAAGATGCGTACATCTCGCCGCGGACGAGAGATTTGGTGCAGGATAGTTTGCGAAGCGAAACAGTGCAAACCATTGAAGGAGGATATTTATTAAATGCACCCCGATTAAAAATTCATCTCATTGGATATTATACGCAAACAAAGCATGGTTTTAATGTACTTACTTTTTATCATGACGATTACCAGGATTTTGTAAATTATGCATTGAGCAACATCAACAAATTATATTTCGGGGGTGAATTTGGTATTGAAGCAAACGTTGCGCGAAATATTACAGTTGATGGCGCGGCTGCAATCGGAAGATATTATTATAACAGTCGCCAGAAAGCTGTAACAACTATTGATAATACAGCGCAGGTTTTAAATGTTGAAACAATTTATTCTGATAATTACAGAATTCCATCAACACCACAAAATGCTTACAGCTTTTCTGTAAGTTATCGTTCACCAAAATTTTGGTTTGTTAGCTTAACTGGAAATTATTTTAATAATATGTGGCTTGATTTTAATCCTGTTCGTCGTACAACACTTGCAACAGAAAACTTAAAAGAAGGCAGTGATTTATGGAATAATGTATTAGATGAACAAAAACTCGATGCGCAATATACCGTTGATGCATTCGCAGGTTATTCATGGCGATTGCATCATATTTATATCGGTTCAGGATTCAACAGGAAAGCAGTTTATATTGTTATGTATGCTGGCGTAAATAATCTGCTCAACAACCAGGATATTATTTCAGGTGGCTATGAACAACTGCGTTTTGATTATTCATCATCTGACATAAATAAATTCCCACCCAAATATTATTACGCTTATGGCATAAATTATTTTGCAAGCATTGCATTACGTTTTTAACCAAAACTTATTTCACCATGAACTCAATTAAAATTAAAACTGCTTTTATTTTTATAGTGGTACTAAGCCTTTCAGTTTTTTCATGCAATAAAAAATTTGATGCGCCGCCACTATACACACCTCCGGATTTAAAATCAACATTAAGCATTGCACAATTAAAAGCACTGCATACAACCAGCAGTAATGAAACAATTACAACTGATGATATTATTGAAGGAGTTGTTGTAGCAAATGATTCATCAGGAAATTTTTATAAGCAAATAATTATAGAAGATTCTACTGCGGGTATTGCTGTTAATATTGATGATTATAATTTATATACTTCCTATCCTGTTGGCAGAACAATATTTATAAAATTGAAAGGATTGATTTTATATGATGACAATAAATTGATTGAACTTGGTGGCAGTAAAGATGTCACCGGCGCTGTTATGCCAATTGCAACTTCATTAAAAGATAATTTTATTATTAAAGGAAATTATGGCAATCCTATTGCGCCAAAGCTTGTTGATATTTCCGATTTGAATGATTCGTACCAAAACATGCTTATTCAATTAAACGATTTTGAATTTACTGAAACGGATACTTCAAAAATTTATGCTGATACTTCCGCTTCAAAAAATGCAGTAAGTTATTCTATAAAGAATTGTTCAAACAAAACAATCACATTACGCACAAGTGGTTTTGCTTCTTTCGCCGGAATTAATTTACCAAATGGTAACGGAAGTATTACGGCAATCTATTCAGTGTATAACACGAGTAAGCAGTTGTATATACGCGATACGAATGATATGCAGTTTAATGGCACGCGTTGTAATGGCGGGCCTGCAGTGCAAACTTCTATTGCAAACATTCGCAGTATGTATAATGGAAGCGATATAAAACTCGGTGCATATAAAATTGGTGGCATCATTATTTCAGATGCAGCTAACAAAAATATTTCATCAGGCTCGGTTATTTTACAAGATGGCAATGCAGGCATCTCAATTTATTTCGGTGGAACAATTAATTATAACATTGGTGATTCAATTGTGTTGGATGTAACAGGAGATTCTTTACAGAATTATAATGGCTCGCTCGAAATTAAAACAACGTCTGGCACTATAAAACCTGCACCTGTTGCAACAGGTAAAACAGTTATTCCGCAAGAGCTGTCTATTTCACAAATCAATGCGAACATATCAAACATAGAATATACATTGATAAAGATTGTAAACGCAACTGCAAGTGGCAACGCAACTTATTCCGGTAGCAATGTTTTGTCTGATGGTTCAGGAAATATTTATTTATTTACTTCTTCAACAGCATTGTTTGCAAATAATAATTTACCAAACGATGCAAGTGATTGGATTGGCTATGCAAAATCATTCGGCACAACAAAAGAATTTTTAATCAGAAACACCTCTGATGTGTCAACAAGCGGCGGAAGCTCCGGTGATGGAATTGAATTATCCACTTCACCCCTCACTTTAAACTTTGATAATCTTGCAACAGGCTTACCAAAGGGCGTGCTCGTTAAATTATCATCTTCATCTACATCATCAGGAGCAGATGGACCGTTTAGTACAACACAATCTTCATGGAGCAATACTTCATCCGGTTTTAAAAATTATGCAAGTGCAACAGGCTTATCTGCATTAAGTGATGCAACTGCACAAAGTGCATCAGCAAACAGATGCTTGGGTATTAAGCAAACAAGCGCTACAGGTTATGATCCGGGCGCTGCATTTGTGTTTGAAATCAATAACACATCAGGCAAAACAAATCTCTCATTAAACTTTTTATTACAATCATTGGATGATGGAATCGGAAGAACAACAACATGGCAGGTTGATTATGCAGCAGGTGATAACCCAACAACGTTTACACCGATTTCATCATCGCCATCAACCATAACAACAGGACCAACATTTAGCAGTACACCTGTTACAATAAATTTTGGAAATGCGTTAGATAACCAAAGCGGCAAAGTTTGGATTCGCATTGTAACACTAAGTTCAACAACCGGCAGTGGAAGCCGTGCTTCTACCGGCATTGATGATGTACAATTCACCTGGCAGTAATTGAATATTAAATATTGTTTCTGCATTTTTGTATTTCAATTTGAGATGCATGTCGGAACACGATGTTTCAAAACACACTAAGGCAATTATCAATAAAATAAAAGAACCTGGTAACAACTGGAAGCATAAACTCGGCGATATTCTGATGGAAATCGCCATAATTGTTTTCGGAATAACTTTATCATTAATGGTTGAACGATGGCGCGAAAATGTGCACGAAAGAGCGATTGAAAAAAAATTTTTACTCGGTTTAGGTGTAGATTTAAGAAACGATATTGTGCAGCTAAAATCCGATAGCGCCTCATATAATGATTTATATAAGGGATGGCATTATTTCCGCAATGCCGGCATTAACAAAATTGCTTTGAATAGCGACTCTTTAAAAAAATATAATAACACACTTACAAACACTACTGAATTTATTCCCAACGACAGCCGCTTCCAGGCTTTAAAAAGCAGCGGGCAAATTGATGTTATTGAAAACGATTCGCTCCAAAACCTTATTCTCGATTTATATCAAAACAGGATAGCTTCTTTAAAGCTTACTACTTCGTATATAACTGCCTTTAAAACACAACAGCTATTGTCTTTTCTTTCAAAAAATATGAGATATAATGCTGCTGGTA